>JAHXIM010000532.1 GCA_025655635.1 gamma proteobacterium symbiont of Lucinoma myriamae
TTTGATCAGGAACAATAAAATTACAATTAATGTTGTACGATAATCTATCGATTCATGATGATTATCTTTTTTCAGGATCGACTAATTAAAAAGAATTTATGTCAGAATTAAATCAACTACTTATTGAATGCCGTCAAGTCAGAGAAGAGGCAGACTGTTTATACACCAAAGATGAAATGCTTCTGGAAATTTCAAAATTGGCAAAAGCAATCACAGCCGAACTAGCAGAAACACATCCCGTTGTCATTGGCATTATGAATGGCGGGATGATTCCTATGGGGTTATTAATACCGGAGTTGGATTTTCCATTACAAATTGATTATCTGCATGCTACTCGCTATCGTGATAAAACCCGTGGCGGCCAATTGCAATGGCTGGCATCACCAAAAATCTCATTAAATGAGCGCACTGTGTTATTAGTCGATGATATTAATGATGAAGGGATAACTCTTGAAGCAATAAAAAGCTATTGCCAGAAAGAGGGTGCAAAAAAAGTTTATAGCGCTGTGCTGGTCAATAAACTGCATGATCGAAAAAATAATACGGGTGCAGATTTTGTTGCACTGGATATTCCTGATCGTTATGTGTTTGGTTTTGGTATGGATTATAAAGGGCTATTGCGTAATGCACCTGGTATCTATGCAGTAAAAGGTTTATAAATAATGACTGAAAAAAATAAAATTGCAATTATTGGCGGTACCGGATTAACCTCATTACAAAATCTTGAAATCATACGCCGTGAAGTGGTAATGACACCTTATGGTGAACCTTCATCGCCTTTAAGTTATGGCTGTATTCAAGGAGGTACTGACGTCGTTTTTCTGGCTCGTCATGGTCATGCTCATAATATTCCCCCGCATATGGTGAATTATCGAGCCAACTTATCTGCTTTACATAATGTCGGCGTGACAAAAGTCATCGCGGTTAATGCAGTGGGCGGTATTCGTGATGATATGAGCCCGGGCAGCTTAGTCATACCCGATCAAATTATTGATTATACCAGCAGACGAATTAATACTTTTTTTGAAAAAAATCTTAGCCATGTAACACATATTGATTTTTCATATCCTTATAGTAACGAGCTGCGTCAGCTGATTGTAGATACGGCAAAAAAAGAAACGATTGATGTGATTAAAGAGGCGACATATGCTGCAACTGAAGGACCAAGGCTCGAAACGGCGGCTGAAATTCATCGCCTGAAACGTGATGGTTGCGATATCGTCGGTATGACAGGTATGCCTGAGGCGGCTTTAGCAAGGGAGCTGGAGATGGATTATGCTTCAATTTGCGTGAATGCTAACTGGGCAGCCGGTTTAAGTAATGAGCTGATCACCATGGAAGCAATAGAGAAGAACCTGGACGGCGGCTTAGAAAAAGTACGTGACTTGCTTGCAGCAGTATTAAACACTACGCTCTGATACTGTTCTTTAGCATTAAGCCAGGGACTACTCGCTGTCACTGGCTGATGTAGTAAATGGCGTTACATAAACCAGTAGTCCAAAAACAGGGTTGTCTATGTAATGTAGTTCACGACTGCGCATTTTACGATTTTGTTTGAACTGATAAACCTGATTGACACATTGATTTACATCGACACCTTCATCTGGATTGGTATTGTTAGCGCTAAGCTCTGCTGCTTTACCTTCTTCTAATTTGCTTTTTTCTAATTGAGAAGTGCCATTTTCTAACTGCTCATCCAGAGCTTTATCACCAGTTTGTTCTGTCAGGGGAGGCGTTGTCATATAAACACACTCAGAGGCCTTAAGATCAACCTGCATGTGCAGGTATCGAGACACATATAGCTTCAGATCACCGTCGGGTATCAGACTATCAGAAAACTGATTTGCAGTGATTCGAATAGGCAGGGCTCTATTTTTAGATAAAGAGCGTTGAGTCCAGCCAAAGTGAGCTAATAGCTTATAATCTTTTGAATAACGCAGATGAGCGGCTGAATCTGATAATTTATAATTTTCAGAGGATAATGCAGCAATACCGTTTCTTAGCGCTCGAAAACGTTTGTTTGGCATATCGTATTCAGCTAAAGCAGGGCTGTCATTAGTGAGCTGATTATTGTCAATGGTATTGTTTGAGTAATCTGAAATGCTATTATTTAAAATATCTGGTTTACTCCAGAACTCATCCTGCTTTCCCTGTTCATTCAAATGCCTGAAAAGAATGACTTCAACAATATAATACTGTTTTTCTTCAGGAGAAGACTGTTCTGTTGTGGTCTGCTTATTGTCAATTGGCTCAGCGGGTGCTTTTTCTGCATCTTTTGCTGCAAATAGTGGCAGGCTATCGGCAAAAATCAGAAAAAAACAAAAAAATGTTTTAAAAATAATAGGCATACTATGTGCTTTTATCCTAATAAGTGTTTTGTAAGCGATATATTATGCAAAATAGGGCAAGGGAAAGCTATACTAGAATGAGTAAATATAAATTATGGGATAAATATTTTCTATGAGTGTGATTAATGTTGTAAAAATAGGCGATCTTTTCCTGACATTGAAAGCAAAACCAGTGATTGATTTTCAAGATGAAGTATTACCAGCGACTATTTCTAACATGATAGACACCATGAGACATTATCATGGTGTGGGCTTAGCCGCACCGCAAATTGGACTGTCCCGGCAGATTATAGTACTTGAAGTGGCTGACAATACTCGTTACCCACAAGCTCAGGCAATTGACCTGGATGTGTTAATTAACCCTGAAATTGTGCACTTGTCAGAGCAAACAGAAGCAGGCTGGGAGGGGTGTCTTAGTTTGCCGGGTATGAGAGGGCGTATTAGTCGCTCAGCAAGCCTGACTTATCAGGCATTAAATCTCACCGGGGAGTCAGTGGAAAAGACGGTATATGGTTTTAATGCGCGCATTATTCAACATGAAATCGATCATCTTAACGGGATTTTATATCCCCAGAGATTAAATGAACTATCTGACATTGGCGTAGAATTTGGCTTTGAAGATAGTCTGCCTGCTTTTCAACAGGAAAATCATTCAGAAGTTAATTAAACTGAGATTGTAAAATTTGCGCTGTAAATGATGTTCGTAGATAAAAACCACGTGGAAGTGTTTGTTTTCTAAGGCCATCCTGCCCAATACCTGTTGTTACCACAGAAGCATTAGCGGCTTTTGGACGGATTTGTAAATGCTCACCAAGATGAGCGGTAATCGTTTCAACCTGCCCCAGACTGATAAGCTCCATAAATTCTTCCCAATCATCCTTTAACTCTTGCATTTCCTGCTCAGAAGGTGACCAGATAAACCCCTGACCTACTTTACGTTCAGCGACTGGAATTGAGGGAGCCGCTTCAATGGGCAGCCAGAGAACTCGTGATAATTTATGAAAAACACAAGAATCTTCCCAGGAAAGACCAATATGACTTAGCAGGGGGACAACACAGACAAACGTGGTTTCTTTGGGCTTATGATTGGCATTTAGAGGGATTGTTTTTAATTCGATACCCAGATTTTGAAAATCAGGTTCAGAAAGATTACCGGCAGAAGCACCTAAATGGACTTCGATGAGCTGGCCAATCCAGCCTTTATCGTGTTTTAAGTTTTCTGGTACAGGCCAATGAATTTCATCAGCGAGTTGAGATAGACTTTTTCCTGATAGTTCAATTACCCGAGATTTTAATTCAGTTTCAGTTTCGGGTTTTGGGTATTTGGACATCGCTGTTAGACGGATTTAATGAGTAAAAAGACAAAACCTATAACCAATAGCAATGGAATTAATGCCGCAAGCCAATCATTGTTTGAAGCTTTGGGACTGTTTTTTATCATGTCTTTTGCTCTTGGCAGCAAATACACTAACATTAAAACAATTAATAATGCTGAGAAAATTTTCATCCAATCCATAATTAAATTACCTATTGATTAATAGTTTAAGGGTAGCGGTTTATGCGTTATGAGAATTCAGTATTGTATAAATGAGATCAGAGAAGGGGACTATGAAAGACTAAAACAATTGAATGACAGAATGTAAGGATTTACTTTCTGCCATTCAGATGTTGGCTGTTATCACACGTTTATTGACAAATAGTGCTTAATCGTCACTAAGAACACCTAGTAACATAAGCAGGTTGACAAAAATATTATATAAACTTAAATACAAGCCAACTGTTGCCATGATGTAGTTTCTTTCGCCGCCATTAATGATGCGACTGGTATCATATAAAATAAAACCACTCATGATTAAGATGATAGCTGCTGAAAGAGCTAGCGATAATGCCGGAATTTCCATAAAAATATTAGCTAAAGCAGTAATTAATACTAATACCATACCGACAATCAGCATACCGCCCATAAAACTAAAGTCACGACGGCTTGTTAATGCATAACCGGAAAGTGCTAAAAAAATCACTCCGGTACCGCCAAGAGACGTCATAATTAATTGACTGCCATTAGACATTTGCAAATAGTTATTCAGCATGGGACCTAAGCCCAGACCAAGTAAACCGGTTATGGCAAAGACCACGCCAATACCAGCGGCACTGTTAGCTGTACGTGGCAATACAAACCAAATCAAACCAATTGCTCCGAAAGTAGCCACTAGCGGCATATAGCCCGGCAGCTCCATCTGCATTGAGATAAAAGCGGTTAACGCACTAAAAAGCAGCGTGACAGAAAGTAATGCATAAGTGTTTTTAAGAACTTTGTTGGTTTCTAGAACAGATGTTTGCGTTTGTGCAAGCTCTACTGGTCGATTCATTTTTTATTAGCCTCCAGGCTTTTTATGGTAAAAAGTAATATTATGTTGGTAATATGCAATCTATGACATGAGAAATCAAGGAAAATTCAATTTTTTTTACGCTAGCACTAGCATTAGCTGAAAAGGTTGTTTATAATCGCCTCACTTTTTAGACGGTGGGCTGGCAGAGTGGCTGAATGCACTGGTCTTGAAAACCAGCAAGGAGTTAAATCCTTCGGGGGTTCAAATCCCTCGCCCATCGCCAATTCTAAAAAGTATCAATTCTGGAAATAGTCCACAATACCTTAGCTCTCTCTTAAATTACCTGTAAAACCCTTGTAAATATAATAATTATACTTAATACTTATGTTTCGTTTTTTACTATGGTATCTTCTATACAAACAAGTTAAACTTTCCAGATTATTTTTTTTAAATATAATTAATTTATTAAAGTCAAATAACAGGCAGAAGCAATAATAAAGCCTTGGGGATTTCAGTGATAAAAGTATTGCTAGTTGACGATCATGAGTTGGTCCGAACAGGGATAAGACGTTTAATTGAGGATATTAAAGGTCTTGAAGTTGCCGGTGAAGTCGAAACGGGTGAGGCCGCTATCGAATTTGCCAATGATGAACATGTTGATGTAGTGCTGATGGACCTTAATATGCCTGGCATAGGCGGTTTGGAAGCAACCCGCAGATTGATAATCAAAGATAAACACCTGAAAATTATTGTGGTTACTATTCATGATAGCGAACCATTTCCACAACAGTTGTTTAAAGCGGGTGCCATGGGGTATTTGACCAAGGGGTGTAATATTGATGAAATAGTACATGCCATTAAAGAAGTGTTTTATGGTCAACGTTATATCAGTGTGGATATAGCCCAAAAAATGGCTATGAATATTCAACCCGACGATGAAAATCCTTTTGATAAGCTGTCTCAGCGTGAGATGCAAGTCATGATGATGAGCATGCAGGGTATGAAAGGGCAGAAAATTTCAGAGCAGTTAAGTTTAAGTCCAAAAACGATTAGTACTTATCGCTATCGTTTATTTGAAAAGCTCAGAGTGACTAATGATGTTGAATTAACTCGTTTAGCCATGCAGTATGGCTTGATTGATGATACCATCTAATGATCTGCTAATATCGCTACGCAAAACGTTTAGTCTACTAATTATATTTATATCTCCTCCCCTCCGGGAGAGATTTATAGAACTCCATCTTCAGTCTGTAATGCTGTATTCCATAGATGTCTGATAAACCAAGTAAGCACACTATAAAAAATAATCCGCCTTCAGATAAACTCTCATCTGAAATTGAGGAACAATTTTCATCGCTTCAATTTGACCTTAATAACTTCTTAAAATATTTAACGGCCAAACCTGGCGTGTACCGCATGATTGACACTAATAATGTGGTGATCTATGTCGGCAAAGCAAAAAGTCTGAAAAAACGTGTCAGCAGCTATTTTAGAAAATCAGACCAATCACCCAAAACCACGGTCATGGTCAGTCAGATTGCTAATATTGAAATTCTCATTACCTATACAGAGAGTGAAGCCTTATTACTTGAAAATAATCTGATAAAAACACTCAAACCCCGTTATAACATCCTGTTACGTGATGATAAATCTTATCCTTACATCTTTTTATCGGATCAGGATGAATTCCCCCGATTAGCCTTTCATCGGGGAGGAAGAAAGAAAAAAGGGCGTTACTTTGGCCCATATCCTAATGGACATTCAATAAAAACCAGTTTGAATCTATTGCAAAAACTATTTCCAGTACGGCAATGTGAAGACAGTTTTTATAAAAACCGCTCAAGAGCCTGCCTGCAGTATCAAATCAAACGCTGTAAGGCTCCCTGTGTTGATCTGGTTTCTAAAGAAGAATATGCAGAAGATGTCCGGCATACCGTCTTATTTTTAGAAGGCAAGAGTAATCAGGTTATTGATGAACTGATTCTGGCAATGGATCAGGCCGCACAACAATTACACTATGAAAAAGCAGCTGTTCATCGTGATCAAATTGCCAACCTGAGACGTTTGCAGGAAAAACAATACGTTTCTAATGAAAAAGGTGATCTGGATATTATTGCTATCGAATACCAGCAGGGTGTAGCTTGTATTCAATTATTTTTTATCCGTGACGGCTTAAATCTGGGCAATAAAAGTTTTTTCCCAAAAAATGCACGTTACCAAAGTATTTCAGAATTATTATCGGCCTTTATTGCGCAGTTTTATATCAATTCTTCAAGATCGGACCGCTTTATCCCCAGCAGCATATTAGTGAGCCATCCTTTTGAAGACAGGCTGACTATTGAAACCATATTACATGAGCAGTCAGGGCATAAAGTAGAAATAAGAGATAAAGTCAGAGGTGATCGTGCCCGGTGGCTGCAAATGGCACAATCAAATGCTCAAATAGCACTCATGAGCCGTCTTTCTAATCGAGCCAGTGTATTAAAGCGTTTTGAAGATCTGCAGGATGCCTTAAAGATGGATAACCTGCCGGAACGTCTGGAATGCTTTGATATCAGTCATAGTTCAGGAGAAGCAACCGTTGCTTCCTGTGTGGTGTTTGATCAGTCAGGCCCGCTAAAAACAGACTATCGGCGTTTTAATATTGATAATATTACCCCCGGTGATGACTATGCGGCTATGCATCAGGCGCTTACGCGCAGATATCGGGCGTTAAAAAAAGCAACTATAACAAATGGCGAAGGAAAATTACCTGATTTACTCATTATTGACGGTGGTAAAGGTCAGGTAAAACAGGCTCGGGAAGTGCTGCAGGCTCTTGAAATTACCAGTGTACAAATTATTGGTATAACCAAAGGTGAGGGGAGAAGAGCAGAACTTGATACATTGCTCTTGTCTGAGACAAATGAGAAAGTTATACTGCCAGCAGATTCAAAGGCCATGCATCTAATACAGCATATTCGGGATGAAGCACATCGTTTTGCCATAACAGGCCATAAAAATCGACGTGCTAAAGCAAGAAAAACATCCCAACTGGAAAAAATCAGTGGTCTTGGTCCGAAACGCCGACAACTGCTGCTAAAACAATTTGGCGGCTTACAAGAAGTCACCCGTGCAGGCGTTGAAGATTTAGCTAAAATTAATGGCATCAGTAAATCTCTGGCACAAAAAATTTATGATCATTTTCATAGTTAGCATTTATCAATCAAAGTGAAATAAAACCCTTATGGAATATACAATACCCAACTTATTGACCTCGTTTAGAATGTTACTTGTTCCGGTCTTTGTTGTCGTTTTTTATCTACCTGTCTCCTGGGCTAATCAGGCAGCATCAATAATCTTTATGATAGCGGCAATAACTGACTGGTTTGATGGTTATTTAGCAAGACGCCTGAACCAAACCTCTGCTTTCGGCGCTTTTCTAGACCCTGTTGCAGACAAAGTGATGGTTGCTGTCGCCTTAGTGCTGCTGGTTGATAGAAATCCAACAGAATATCATAGTGCTTTTATGACAATAGCTGCGGTCATCATCATTGGCCGTGAAATTACCATTTCAGCATTGCGTGAATGGATGGCAGAAGTGGGTTCAAGAAATAGTGTTGCCGTCTCAATTATAGGCAAAGTAAAAACAACAGCCCAGATGACGGCCATTATCTGGCTGCTCTTTGCCCAGCCATTGTTAGGTGTGCCCCTGGTGGAAATAGGCTTTGTTTTACTTTATGTAGCCGTTTTTCTGACTCTATGGTCTATGGTCGACTATATTTCAGCGGCACTTCCTGCTCTCAAAGAATAACTCTTATTCAGACAAAATAAATAAGCTTATAAATTAAAAAAACCGTTGACATACACATCATAAACGTTAAAATACACGCCATCGAAATAAAGCGGGAATAGCTCAGCTGGTAGAGCACGACCTTGCCAAGGTCGGGGTCGCGAGTTCGAATCTCGTTTCCCGCTCCAATTCGACTTTGTTTTAAATTAGCTACAAGTATCTGATTTAGCAAAATGCTTCATGTACCAATTCAAGAAGCAAACTCCACTTTTATATCGCACAATTATTTATAATTAACGCTTATTAAGTGAAGTCACTATTATATGGCTGAATGGCAGAATGGCTATGCAGCGGATTGCAAATCCGTGGACCTCGGTTCGACTCCGGGTTCAGCCTCCATATTTATAATAGTAACCCTGTTGCGGGAATAGCTCAGCTGGTAGAGCACGACCTTGCCAAGGTCGGGGTCGCGAGTTCGAATCTCGTTTCCCGCTCCAAACACACCTGTTTGCCCAGGTGGCGAAATTGGTAGACGCAAGGGACTTAAAATCCCTCGATCGCAAGATCGTGCCGGTTCGATTCCGGCCCTGGGCACCATTCTTTTTGTTTTAAATTCAATAGATTATACATTTTGTTTTTATTGTGCTCTTTTGAGAATAATTTGACCTTACCACCTTTTTGACTACAATGAAAAAATCCCTTGTACTACCATCTGAGATGTTAAATCTACGTTATAGTTAATATTGAATACTAATTTATTCTATTATCGTTTAAAACCATCTGTTAATTTTTTACCCTGTCGCCTGTTCTCTGTTTTTTTCTAAACTTGATTTGATGGATAAATTAACATACCCTTAAGTGTAAGAATATGTCTTATTATTGGGGTTGAAAATGTCTAGAACTCAAACTGTTAGTCTTGGTGAACACTGGAATGATTTTATTGATAGCATGCTTAAGTCTGGTCGATATGCATCTACTAGTGAGTTGATGCGTGATTCTTTACGTTTGTTGGAAGAAAAAGAAGCAACTTCCCAATTGGACGCTTTACGTAAAGCACTTATTGCAGGAGAGGAAAGTGGTTCGACAGGTGAATTAGATATGAATAAGATCAAGCAAAAAGCAAGGTTCAAAGCTGGGTTACAATCTTCAGATGCATAAAATTTATAAGCAAAACCTAGCAGAAGAAGATTTGATCGATATATGGGTGTATACATTCAAAAATTGGGGTGAAGATAAAGCTGATAGTTATTTAGATGAGCTTGAAAATGCATTTAACTTAATTTCTGAAAATCCTTTTGTTGGTGTGAATTCTGATGAAATTAGAAAAGGGTATAGGCAATACCATATTAATAGGCATATTATCTTTTATTTTGTTTCTGATGAAATAATTCATGTAATCAGAGTTCTTTATGAGCGAATGGATTTTTTTAAACATTTAGACCTCTAAAAAATTTTACTCAGAATGTAATATGGAAATTAATCCAAACAGTCGAGAGTTAGAGAAAATTGATGAACGTCTGCTTGAATTAGAGCAAGAAAAGACTGATTTGCTTTCTCAAAAGGAGCAATTGCTTGATATAGCCTTTTCTTATACAACAATTGATAATAATTCCACTCAGAAAGCCGATAATTATAAGCTGTCTACAGACCAAAAAGTTGATCTGTTTGCTCAATTATTTCAGGGACGTAAAGACATTTATGCAACTCGCTGGGAGAATAAACAGGGCAGAAATGGGTATTCAGTAGCTTGTGCAAATGAGTGGCAACCAATAATATGTACCAAACCTAAAGTTAAATGCAGTGATTGCAGAAATCGTTCCTTCAATCCATTAGATAACACAGCAATCTTTGATCACTTATCGGGCAAAAAAACAATTGGCTTATATCCTCTGCTAAGCAATAACGAATGCTGTTTACTGGCGGTTGATTTTGATAAGTCAGATTGGCAAGCTGATGTTACTGCTTTTTCTGAAGCTTGTCTGAGATGGAATATTCCTTTTGCCCTTGAACGTTCCCGTTCAGGAAATGGGGCTCATATCTGGATTTTCTTCGACAAGCCTGTTCTGGCAAAAGATGCACGAAATTTTGGTTTTGCTTTACTCGACAAAGCTATGGAAAAACATGTTGGTTTATCTTTTGACTCATATGATCGATTATTCCCTAATCAGGATATTTTACCTGATGGAGGCTTTGGAAACCTGATTGCCTTACCATTGCAGTTGGTTCCCAGACAATCTGGAAATAGTGTATTTATTGATTTAAATTTTAACGCTTGGCCCGATCAGTGGGCATTTCTTGCTTCACTTAATCGACTCAATGTAAATCAGATGCATGAATGTCTGGAAATAGTGGATAGAGGTAAAGCAATTGAAGAGGAAGAACTGAAACCATGGGAAAAATATTTACCCAGAGTTAAAGACAAAATTTCAGGTTGTCCAAAATCATTAACCTATAAAAATCAGTTGAAAATGGTCTATAATCATAACCCATTGAAATTATAGTGAAATATCATGATATTACCACCAAAAATCA
>JAHXIM010000503.1 GCA_025655635.1 gamma proteobacterium symbiont of Lucinoma myriamae
CAACATTTTTAGTTCGCAACATTTTTAGTTCACCACATCGTGAATTGCAGATATAGAAAAGTCAGCTCTCTAAATCGGGCCGCTCTATATCGTTATATCGTAAATTACTCTTGATCAATTTGAGCAATACATGAAATACACATGACTAAACTTTTTGAAAATAGAATCTCAGGCTCTCTAAGAACCTTTTCACAAAAAAACTCTTAAATCATTTTTTCATTTATGCAGGACGCATTATTAAGAAGAAGTGTTACTTGTCAGATATTTCATCCAACAAATTTTCTAATTCAATTTGAATCTCATGGGGATTACAAGTGTTATCAGAATCACTCCCCACACCTCCATCCTGAGCATTCTCACTCGTCAAATCAAGATTCTCCAGAAAATCTTTAACACTGATCTGCACATCAATAGCAAATGTCGTTTTACCATTATCTCTTTTAAAGCGTCTAATACGAGTACTTCCCGCTTTATGAGCTATCTGACGTAATTCACTTTCTGTACCGGCAATGCGTATTTTTAACATGCTCCCTCCCTTATGATATAAAAAGCTGTAGCGATCATTTACTGCCTCTTTGACGAACCGCTTCAAATAAACTGATGCCGGTAGCAACTGAGACATTGAGACTCTCAACACTGCCGGTCATGGGTATTTTTACCAGCGCATCACAATTTTCCCGGATGAGTCTGCGCATTCCCTTGCCTTCTGTGCCCATGACTAATGCTAAGGGGCCATTCAGATCACTTTCATAAATGCTTGTGTCCGTTTCACCCGCAGTACCAACGATCCATATCTGGTAGCTTTTTAGTAATTTCAGCGTTCGAGACAGATTAGTTACTTGAATAAGTGGTACACTTTGATCGGCTCCACAAGCTACTTTTCGTACTGTAGGGGTGAGTGAAACTGAGCGATCTTTAGGCACAATAATGGCATGAATGCCTGCGGCATCAGCCGTACGCAAACAGGCACCAAGATTATGCGGATCCTGAACACCATCGAGAATTAGTAAAAAAGGCGGTACTTCGAGTGTTTGCAGTAAATCATCAAGGAAGCTTTCTGATTTGACTTTGGGTGCTTTACTCTGGGCCACGACTCCCTGATGATTGCCGGAGGTCATTTCATCCAGCTTTTTACGCTGAACTAAAGTGACTTTAACTGATTTTTTTCTGGCTAGTTCGATAATCGCAGAAACACGATTATCTTTTCGAGAGCGATCCACAAAAAGAACTGAGACGTGTTTTTGCTCAGAGCCTTTGTCTTTATCATCCTTCCCGGCATCAGAACAATAATTAAGAGCTGATTTAACGGCATGGATGCCAAAAATCAGTTCATCCATCGACGTCTTCTATTTTTGCGTTTCTTTTTAGGCTGCTCTTTTTCTTCTGGTTTAGCCTGAGGCTGCTTTTGTGAAGCTACACTGCTTTGAGAACCAGAAGCAGAGCCTGATTTTTTGTCTGAGTTAAAGCGTTTTTTCGAATCTTTTTTAGCGCTCTTTTTAAAACCACCTTTTTTCTCAGTATGGGACTGTGCTGAGCCTTTGATCACAAAATCAATTTTTCGCTCATCAAGACTCACTGCGGCCACTTTTATACTGATTTTACCACCTAATTGATAGGTCTTCCCGGTACGCTCTCCCTTCATGATGTGATTCATTTTATCATAATGATAATAATCATCTTTCAAGGCAGTAATATGAACTAAGCCTTCAACATGAATATCATCCAATACAACAAACAAGCCAAAGCCTGTTACTGTGCTGATAATACCATCAAGTTCTTCGCCCACTTTGTCCAGCATATACTCACATTTTAACCAGTCCATCGCATCACGAGTGGCATCGTCAGCACGGCGTTCTGTAATAGAGCAATGTTGACCTAATTCAGCCATTTGCTCCTGGGTATAGTTATAACTTGACGCTTTTTGACCACGTACAATATGTTTGATTGCACGATGAACTAATAAGTCAGGATAACGGCGTATTGGTGAAGTAAAATGAGCATAAGCATCAAAAGACAAACCAAAATGCCCCACATTCTCGGCTTCATAAACCGCTTGAGACAAACTGCGTAACATCACAGTCTGCAGTACTTCAAAATCAGGACGCTCTTTTATTTCATTGAGTAACTTGGAAAAATCTTTAGCCTGAGGCTCATCCCCGCCATCAAGAACAAGACTCAAAGGAGTGATAAACTCTTTTAATGCCTTGAGTTTATCATCGGTAGGGCCTTTGTGATTACGATACAAGGCCGCTATTTTATTTTCTAATAGAAAGTTTGCCGCACTGACATTAGCTGCCAGCATACATTCTTCAATGACGCGATGTGCATCATTACGTACAACAGGTACCAATTTTTCAATCTTTTTATGTTCGCCGAAAACAATTTGTGTTTCGACGGTTTCAAAATCAATAGCACCACGCTGGGCACGTTTTTTCGCCAGAGCCAGATACAGTTGATACAGTTCATGCAGATGCGGTAATAAGTCTGAATATTTTTCACATAATTGCGTATCACCATCGAGAACCATTGCCGCCACCTGATTATAGGTGAGACGAGCATGGGAACGCATTAAGCCTTCACTAAAACGATAATCTTCAACTTCACCAGCTGCTGAGATATACATCTCACACACCATGGTCAGACGATCGACTTCAGGATTGATTGAGCATAAACCATTGGATAGTACTTCCGGCAGCATAGGGACAACTCGCCCAGGGAAGTAAACTGACGTACCTCGACGTTTTGCTTCTGCATCCAATGCTGTACCGCGCTCGACATAAGCCGATACATCAGCAATAGCAACCCATAAGCGCCAGCCGTTGTCCGTTTTTTGGCAACATACGGCATCATCAAAATCTTTTGCATCTTCACCATCAATAGTGACTAAAAGATGATCTCGAAAATCCTCACGCCCCACTTTACTCTCTTGTGGAACAGAAGGTTCCAAATCTGCAATTTCTGCTTCGAGCATCATGGGCCATTCATGTGGAATATCATAGCTGCGAATAGCAACGTCGATTTCCTGACCCGGCTCCATATGGCCGCCCAGATTTTGAATCACACGTCCCTTCGCTCGTTGAAACTGAGTAGGATAATAGAGGAGCTCAACCATCACCATTTGCCCGACTTCGGCACCATAAGTATGTTCTGCCGGGACGATAACATCATGGTTAATGCGCTTATGATCAGGCACTACCATTAATACGCCGTCACGATCTTCTAACTGACCAACGATGGTATTGGTATTGTTCTCAATGACTTTGACCAGAGAGCCTTCACGACGGCCTTTTCTATCAACACCAGCCAGACGAACCTGAACCCGGTCACCGTGAAACACTCTGCGCATATCACGCATACCCAAAAATAAATCACCGCCGCCATCTTCAGCCAGTACAAAACCAAAGCCATCCGGATGAGCAGAGACTATACCTTCAAGCACTTCCAGCTCAGCAATCAACTCATAGCATTTTCGTCTATTAAAATAGAGTTGCCCATCACGTTCCATAGCACGTAATCTGCGTCGTAATCCTTCTTTTTGCTCAGGATCCTGCAAATTCAATAGCTTTTCAATCTGGAAGCGATTAATGGGTTCCGGCTGTTCAGTCAGAAGGTCGAGAATAAATTCCCGGCTTGGAATGGGATTTTCGTAATTTTTTGCTTCGCGCTTGGCGTAGGGATCTGAATTACCTGTTTTTTTGACAGGTTTCTTTTTAGAGTAGTTGCCAGTGTCTTTATTAGAATTTCGGCTCATATTTGTCCTTGAGTATTAGTGACAGACTGAAAGTAGTTATTACTCAGCCTGTCACCAAACCATTTATTCAAATGGGTGTTTTAAAATAATCGTTTCATCACGATCAGGGCCGGTAGAAATAATATCAACCGGTGTTTTTGTCAGTTCTTCAATACGTTTTAAATAGGCTTTGGCATTATCAGGCAGTGCATCATAAGATGCTGCACCCACTGTTGATTCAGACCAGCCCGGCATTTCTTCATAAATGGGTACGCATTTATCATAAAGATCAGCACCAATAGGCGGTGTGCTAATTTTCTCACCGTCAATGTCATAAGCGGTACAAATATTCAATGTTTCTAAACCGTCCAATACGTCCAGCTTGGTAATACACATACCAGTAACACTATTGATTTGGTTAGAGCGATTGAGTGATACTATGTCTAACCAGCCACAACGACGTTCACGGCCTGTTGTAGCACCAAACTCATGACCTTTTTCACCCAGATATTGACCAATATCATCAAATAATTCTGTTGGGAAAGGACCTGAGCCGACACGTGTTGTGTAAGCTTTGGTAATACCCAGAATATAGTCAAAATACTTCGGACCAACACCTGAACCACTGGCAGCACCGCCGGCTGTAGTATTTGATGATGTGACATAAGGATAAGTACCGTGATCAATATCTAATAATGCGCCCTGCGCACCTTCAAATAAGATACTATCGCCATTTTCACGATAACTATGCAGTACGTCAGTGACATCAGCAATCATGGGACGAATTTCATCAGCATAGGCCAGCGCTTCATCTAACGTGCTTTGATAATCAACAGTATCTGCTTTGTAATAATGTTCTAAGGCAAAGTTATGGTATTCCATCACTTCTTTAAGTTTGCTGGCAAAGAGTTCAGTATTCAGTAAATCACCGACACGTAAACCACGGCGCGACACTTTATCTTCATAAGCGGGGCCAATACCACGACCTGTTGTACCAATGGCTTTTTTACCACGGGCAATTTCACGAGCCTGATCAAGTGCAACGTGATAAGGCATAATCAAAGGACAGGCTTCACTAATAAGCATTCTTTCTTTAGCATTAATGCCCTGCTCCTGCAGTTCTTTGAGTTCTTTAACCAGCGCGTCCATAGCCAGCACAACGCCATTACCAATCAGACATTGTACATTGTCTCTGAGGATACCCGACGGGATCAGGTGCAATACGGTTGTTTTGCCGTCAATAACTAATGTATGACCTGCATTGTGGCCACCTTGAAAGCGAGAGACTGCTACAGCTTTATCTGTCAATAAATCAACAACCTTGCCCTTACCTTCATCACCCCATTGTGAACCGATGATGATGACATTTTTACCCATGTTGAATATCCTCAATAATTAGATTTAAAAATTATGTAATACAATAACTTCCTATGCGGAAGTCACTTCAAGAACCTGCCATTCGCCAGAGTCATTACTCAGTGTATGAGTACAACCCAGTGCCTGTGCATTGGAATTGGAATCGGTCAGTTGGCAAATGACCCGTTTACCCTGTTGGCGTAATTGTGACACCATTTGCATTAGTGCTGCATCAGCAGCAGCCGGGGCAAAAATAGTCTCTTTGCTATCAGCAGCTTCTGGTTTAGAAACAAGCGAAACTAAGTGCGTTAAATCGGTACTAAAACCCGTTGCAGCTCTGGAACGACCAAAGGTTTTACCAATGCCGTCATAGCGCCCGCCTTTAGCAATTTCTTGTCCATGACCGGGCAAGTAGGCGACAAATACTACACCGGTATGATAGTTATAACCACGCAATTCAGACAGATCAAAATAAAGTATTTGCTCAGGTACACGAGCAAGCAGGCCTTTGGCAATGGCTTCGAGTTTATCCAGTTCGGTTTGCACTTCATCTCCGGTTAAGATGCTGCGTGCTTTATCAATCACGGAAATGTCACCATTTAAGTCAGTTAGCGACATAAATTGTTGTTTTTGCTCATCACTGATGTCAAGAGTCGATAAGTAGCTTGATAGTTCGGTGACTGCTTTACGCTGCAGGGCATCAAATAAAGCATCTTCTTCAACTTCACTTAACTCCGCTTGTCGTGCCATACTGCGAAAAATACCGACATGCCCCAAATCAATGTGGAAGTCTTTAAGACCCACATTGTTCAGGGTCTGGATCATTAATAATAAGACTTCGATATCACTGGCGGCACCATTATGACCATACAGTTCAATACCGACTTGCAATGGGCTGCGTGACTGAGAAAAACCTTCAAGTTTGGTTTTTAACACCTGACCAATATAACAAAAACGCGAAGGTTGTTCGGTCTTAATATGATGAGCATCAATACGCGCAATCTGAGGTGTCATGTCGGCACGTACACCCAGCAGTTTGCCGGAAATTTGATCCGTCAGAGTGAAGGTCATTAATTGTAGATCATGTCCGGTTCCTGTTAATAAGGAGTCCAGAAAGTCAATCATGGGCGGCTCAACCAGATCGTATCCCCATGTTTGATATAAATCCAGTAAAGAACGGCGCTGTGATTCAATTGTTAACGCTTGTGGTGATAAGACTTCCTGAATGCCTTCAGGTAATAACCAGCGATCTTTTTTTAACATATCGTTTGTAATATCTCATTTCAGCTCTAATTTAAGCGATTAAAAAAGGCTTTTAAAAATTATTAGTGTTTCAACACATAAATAGCGATAGCACCGATAACCATACTGATTATTCCGGTCCATCGCAATTGCTGTTCACTCATTTGAGAGGCATTGAACATCATCTGTTTAAACAATTTTGGATTTAGTATTGGCAGTAAACCTTCCAATACCAGCATCAATGCACCTGCAATTAGGATTTCATTCCACATAAACAAAAAAAATCCGGATTTTTACCAAATCCGGATTTTATACTATTTTCCCTGTAGATTGAACTAATTTAACAATTATTCAATGTATCTACAGCAAATAATATGGCTTAAGCTTCTATACTCATTAGAAAAGGAGTAATCATTAGCATCTATTGCTTACCCTGGTTATTTTTAAAATAATCAAAGAAGTCAGAATCAGGCTCAACGACCATAATATCTGAGGCACTGCCGAAGCTATTTTGATAAGCATTTAAACTGCGGTAAAAACTAAAGAACTCTTTATTTTTTCCATAAGCAACAGCATAAATATCAGCGGCTTTTGCATCACCTTCACCGCGAATCGTTTCAGCTTCTTTAAATGCATCCGCTTTAAGAATAGTCACCTGACGATCGGCCTCAGCGGTGATCTTGTTGGCGCTTTCATTACCCTGAGCTCTTAACTCTTTGGCAATTCGAGTACGTTCAGTTTCCATTCTACGGAAGATTTTATCACTCACCTTAGGTGGAAATTCAATGCGTTTGATACGCACATCAACAATGCGTACACCAAAGGACTTAACACTCTTATTGGCCGACTTGTTGATATCATCCATAATCACGTGACGTTCACCTGAAATGACTTCATACATATTACGTTTACCAAACTCATTACGCAGACCTTCCTTTACGATGGTCGCAATACGTTCCTGAGCAATATCCATGTCACCACGCATGGAAACATAAAAGGCTTTAACATCGTCAATACGCCACTGAATAAAAGAGTCAACCACAAGAATCTTCTTTTCTTCAGTCAGATAATCTTCCGGCTTAGCATCGAATGTCTGAATACGCTTATCAAATTTACGCACATTATTGACAAATGGTATCTGTACATGAAGTCCTGGTTGATAATCTGAGCGCTGAATTTTACCCCATTTAAACAAAATAGCCATTTCGGTTTCGTTTACGGTAAATAGTGATGCTGAACCGATAATACCCAGCACCAGTACCGCTATTGCAACTAATAATTTCATTAACGTCTCTCCCTGATAGATGGTCTGGCACGAGAGTTATCAGTATTAAACTGATCAGAACGATATTGAGACTGTTGACTACCTTTTTTATAATTCACTGTTTCTCCTGCACCCGCTCCAGTGTCACTACTGGATGGCATATTATTAATAGTACCGCGCATCATCTTATCCAAAGGTAAATAAAGAAGATTATTACTGCCCTTGGTGTCGATCATCACTTTGCTGGTTTTGCTATACACATTTTCCATCGCATCCAGATAGAGTCGATCACGAGTCACTTCAGGTGCTTTTTCATACTCGGTTAAAACACTTAAAAAACGGGCTGTTTCACCTTCTGACTCAGCAATAACACGGCCATTATAGGCTTGTGCTTCTGCAACCTGTCTGGCAGCAACACCACGTGCTTTAGGGATCACATCATTGCTATACGCCTGAGCTTCATTGATATAACGTTCTTTATCTTCTCGTGCCGCATTTACGTCTTCAAATGCATCCTGTACCTGCGCTGGTGCTTTAGCACTTTGCAGTGTAAAACGAGTAATCAATAAACCGGTTTTATAGCGATCAAGAATTTCCTGGGCTAATACACCAATTTTTGAAGCAATGGCACTACGTCCTTCTGTCAGAATAAAGTCCATTTCATTTTTACCAACAATTTCACGCACAGCACTTTCTGAAACCTGTCTTAAAACCAGTCCAGGATCTCTTACATTGAAGAGAAAGTGTTCCGCATCACTGACTTTATATTGTACCGCCACTTTAATTTCAACGATATTTTCATCTTTGGTCAGCATGTGAGCTTCATGCTGACTGCCGCCAATATTCAGACTTCGAGACGCACTGACATCAACCAGATGATAACTTTGAATACCCGGTGCATACCATTGAATACCGGCTTCGACCGTTTTAAAGGCTTCACCAAATTGCAGGACTACTGCTTTTTTACCCTGATCAACGGTATAAATACCCGACATAGCCCAGATACCAATGGCAACAATACCAATAATAACGAGTAATATGGTAGGCGGTTGACCAGGAGTAAAACTAGTACCGGAGCCGGAGTCTTTGCCTCCGGAACCATTACCGCCACTTTTTTTGTTACCACCAAACAACTTCCCAATCTTATCATTGAGATTTTTAATAACTTCATCGAGATCAGGAGGTCCCTTATCATTATTGTTTTTATTACCCCAAGGATCATTGTTTTTGGGACCGCCAGGTTCATTCCAGGCCATTTAATACTCCAGTTTTGTTTAAAGTTAATGTTAGCTAGACGCATTATACTTCATAAAGCGACTATTGTCGGACTAATATCATAGTAAATACTAGTCAACAGAATTTTCATCGATAATTAAATCACTAAAACCGTTCATTTTCATTAATTTATCAAATTCCCTTTTGCTTATTTCAATAGAGACTAACCAGTCACCCATATCATTATATTGTTCTTCAAGAATATCCACATGATCAAACAACATAGCGCGCAACCGGCCAGCATGAGCCGGGATTTTCAATTGCTTCTGCACACGTTCTTTACTGAAATAATCAGCAATACCCCCCAGAAGCATATCCAGGCCATTATTATCCATCGCCGACAACCAGATACGCAATAGTTTACCTGAGTTATCTTTCTCAATACGAGGTTTTTGACCTTTAAGTAAATCGACTTTGTTATACACCAACAATTGCGGTGTTTCCTCTGCGCCAACTTGTTTTAATACTGAATTGACTTCGGCAATATGTTTATTACGGTTTTCAGCATGTGCATCAATCACATGTAATAATAAGTCAGCTTCACGAGTTTCTAACAGAGTTGCATGAAAAGCCTCTACTAGATCATGGGGGAGATCACTGATAAAACCAACCGTATCGGCTAAAACCATTGATAGATTATTTGGCAGCTCAACTCGGCGCAAAGTGGGATCAAGCGTTGCAAATAATTGATCTGCGGCATAAACACTTGATTTTGTTAATTGATTAAACAGCGTTGACTTGCCGGCATTGGTATATCCAACCAGTGAAACGGTTGGTAATTCAGCTCGCTGGCGTGAACGTCGACTCTGCTCACGCTGCTTGCGTACTTTATCCAGGCGTTTGTTCAGTTGTTTAATGCGTACATTAAGTAAGCGACGATCGGTTTCCAGCTGCGTTTCACCCGGACCACGCAAACCGATACCACCCTTTTGTCTTTCCAGATGCGTCCAGCCTCGAACCAGGCGAGTGGTCATGTGACTTAACTGAGCGAGTTCTACTTGTAGTTTACCTTCATGTGAACGTGCTCGCTGAGCAAAAATATCCAGAATCAAACCGGTTCTGTCTATCACACGACATTCTAATAAAGCTTCTAAATTACGTTCCTGGGAGGGTGACAGCTGATGGTTGACAATAACCAGATCGACATCCAGCGTTTGCACAGCTTCTTTAATTTCCTGTGCTTTGCCGGTACCAATAAAATATTTTGCCTCTGCCTTATGACGCTTGCCTTTTATAAAAGACAGCGGTTCCGCTCCAGCAGACATGACGAGATCATAAAACTCACTTTGAGCTTCATTCTGTTGGGTCTTTTTGGCTTCAGCAGCCTGAGGAAAATCAATATGAACCAGTAGAGCGCGCTCTCCGGTTCCTACAGGACGTTCAAACAATGATGCCTACCTTATTGCTCAGTATGGCATCTATTTGAAACTGATCATCTACGATCATTTATATTACTCAATTTCATGTCTTAAAGTAGCAACCCGTTCCTTAGAGCAGAAACTGGTAAATGATGCCGTAAAAAAGTGCACAGACAAATTTAAAGCTCACTAAAAAAACCTATGATGGAGTATCTTCAGTTGCTAATTTAATGTTTCTTGAAGGTACAATGGTAGAAATAGCATGTTTATAAACCATTTGACTCACTGCATTTTTCAGTAAGATCACAAATTGGTCAAAAGATTCGACCTGACCTTGAAGTTTGATACCATTAACGAGATAAATTGAGACGGGAACCCGCTCTTTTCTCAAAACGTTCAAATAAGGGTCTTGTAAGGCTTGCCCTTTACTCATTGTCAATTCTCCTAATTAGTCGATCCTGAAAAAAGATAATCATCATGAATCGATAGATTATCGTACAACATTAATTGTAATTTTATTGTTCCTGATCAAATT
>JAHXIM010000519.1 GCA_025655635.1 gamma proteobacterium symbiont of Lucinoma myriamae
AACATTTCTGGTCGATCTGGTCACTCAAAAATAGGGATAATTCCTTACATTTCAAATAGATAATATGTTTTTCAGGGCTGACTAATTAAGCTTATTGTACACAGCAAAGCGGTTACATGCTAGAGAACCGGGAATACTCTACTACTTAGTCAATATCTAAAAAAATAAAAGTATAAAAATCCAATGAACATATGATAAAAACTTTAGAGTCTGTTATTGAAAACAACATGGGTTTTTCTGACAAAATTACAAACGTTAGTCACCAGAATGCAATAAATCTGACTGTTACGGGAGGTGATCCGGAAAATCCTGCTTGTGCTGTACATATTAATAACTAAAAAACATACACCATCCGGGGTGTTTATTACCGAGTGCAAAGATGAACTAAACAAACGAAATATTCTGCTTTCATTTCGTGCTATATTTGACCGTGATGCCATGTTAATGACGTGAATAAACAATGGCTGGAACAATTATTTATCAACATGCACCAGATAATAAGCTAACTGACCAGCTTTTTTCTGTTTCACTACTTTCCAGTTTTTGGGCAGCTCAGGAAGGACAGTTTTTTTCTCTATTTCAATATAAATACTGGCTTGATCCGATAAACAATTGACTTTCTCCAGAAGCTGACAGAATGGTCCAACTAATTGTTTATTGAACGGAGGGTCAAGAAAAACAATATCAAATTTTTGAGGAGAGATAGAGCCTTCTATATCCATCAGATAGTCATGTGCATCTATTTGCAGAGACAGCGCATTATCAGCACCTAATAATTTAAGGTTATTGCGTATCATACCAATAGCCTGAGGGTTTTTATCAATCATCACCACTTCACCCGCATAGCGCGAGAGAGCTTCAAGACCCAATGCACCGCTGCCGGAAAACATATCCAGACAGCGTGCACCGACAATTTCATTTTGCAGCCAGTTAAATAAGGTTTCTCTTACCCGGTCCATTGTGGGACGCAGGCCGTCACCATCAGCAAAGCTGAGTTTTCTACCGCGCCATTGACCACCGATGATACGTAATTGGTTAGCCTTTGCTTTGCGCACTATTTTTTTCACTTGTCTGATCTTTATCGGCGGCAACTTCAACTTCAGGGCCGACAATAATAGTTGCCATTTTTTTCGGGTGAACACGGCGTTTAAAGGCTGATTTAACTTGCTCTAAGGTCACGGCTTCAATTTTTGCATTATATTGATCCAGATAATCCAGAGGCAGTTCATAGAAACCAATCACCGCCAGATTTTCAACAATGTCTTTATTACTCGCCTGACGTAAGGGGAAGCTGCCGGTAATATTAAGCTTGGCATTTTTCAGCTCTTCTTCAGTCGGGCCATTTTCAATAAATTGATTGAGGTTTTCTTCAACCAGTTGAATGGCTTCTTCTGTTGAACTTTTTTTGGTGGTAAAGCTGAATTGATACGGCCCCTGAGCGTGCATTGGCACCAGATAACTACCTATACTATAGGTCAGGCCTCTTTTGACACGCACTTCTTTCATCAGTCGGGCGCTAAAACCACTACCGCCAAGGATATGATTACCGACATAAAGAGGATAAAGATCATCATCGCCGCGTTTTAATACCGGCTGTCCCATCAGTACAGTGGTTTGAGTCGATGGATGATTTTCTCTGACTATAATTTCATGATCATTCTGCTCAGCAGCGGGTAATTGCGCAACTTTTTCACCTGACGGCATAGCACTGGATATTTTTTCTGCATAGTCACGAGCCTGCGTTTCAGTCAAATCACCCACCACGGCCAGGACAACATTTTTTGCTACATATAATTGTTTATAATAAGCAAGCAGATCGCTTTGCTGAATGACTTTTAAGCTCTCACGACTACCGCCCGGAGGTGTGCCATAGGGGTGATCTTTATAGAGCGATTCATAGAAAAAACGTGAGGCTTTTTTAGATGGTGTTTGATCTTCATAATCTAATGAGACAATCATGCGAGGTATTTCCCGCTGTAATGCTTCATCAGGAAAGGTGGCATTGGCTAGTACATTAGTTAATAAAGATAATGCTCCATCTCGCTGTTTTTCATAGCTTAAGGTGCGAATATTAACAACCGCCATATCACGATAACTGCCGTTACCGTATTCAACCCCCAGATTAGCAAACTGATCGGCAATCTGATTCGATGTTAAGGTCTTTGTACCCTCAAAAATCAAACCGTTGGTTAACTTAGCCAGACCAGCCAGCACCATACCGTCTTTGGATTTAAAGCTGCTGTCTCTTGCAGCACCGGCATCAAAAATCAGTCTGAAATCAATCATCGGCAGACTATCTGCCTGCTGATAAAGGACTTTCATACCGTTTTTGGTAAACCACTGGGTTATTTTGCCCACCTTTAGTGTGTCATGTGATGCACTCTGCTCTTTATCTGTCGGCTCACTTGCATTGACACTTGCAACACACAATACTGACATTAGTAGAGCACTGACGAATAAATTCATAATATTTTTTTTACTTGTTTTTTTCATCATTTTTTTCGTTATGGATTTCATCTTATTTCACCTGCCCCAGCTCTTTTTTTTGCTCTTTTACTTGTTTTGCTATGGGTTTAAGAGTGGCCACAGTGAGCGTTTGCGGGGTAAAGTATTTTTGGGCAACCTGCTGTATCTGCTCTGCTGTCACAGCCTGAATATATTCAACATAGCGGCTTTCTTCCTGCCAGCCAATACCGACTGTTTCAGCAATACCTATTTTCATCCCCTGGTAAAACATAGAATCCTGTTCATAAACAGCAGATAAAATGACTTGTGCCTTTACCCGGTTTAACTCTGCTTCTGACACTAAGTTGTTTTTTACATCATCCAGTTCTTTTAATAACGTGGCTTCAAGCTCTGCTGTTGTCGTTCCTTTTACAGGAATACCATCGAGTAAAAACAGTGCCTGAATTCTGGCATCCATGGAATAACCGGCACCTGCAGAGGTGGCAATTTTACTGCCTTTAATTAAATTTTTGCTTAAGCGGGCGCTATCACCACCATCGAGTATCTCGGCCAGTAAATCCAGCGCATAAGGCTCCCATTTGATTTCAGCAGTATTAACAACCGGCACTTTATAACCCATGATCATATAAGGAAGTTTGGCTTCTAATTCCATTTCTATGCGTTTAGTGCCTTTTTGCTCACGCTCAATTCTGGGTTTAAGTTTGGCAATTTTAAAGGGCTTTAATGAGCCAAAATAATGTTCTGCCAAGGTAAAAACAGCTTCTGGCTCGACATCACCCACCACCACCAGAGTGGCATTATTGGGTGCATAATAGCGTTGATACCAGGCATTGAGATCTTCTACTGTCATATTTTTTAAATCATCCATCCAGCCAATGGTTGGATTATGATAGCCGCTATTGTCAAACGCGGTGGCATAAAACTGTTCATAAGTCAGCGATTGCGGCTTATCATCAGTACGCCAGCGACGTTCTTCCATGACCACCATGACTTCTTTATCAAATTCATCTTTGGGCAATAACAAGCCGCGCATACGATCAGATTCCATCTCAAAGCTTACTTTTAAGCGACTTTTTTCTAATTTTTGATAATAGGCGGTGTAATCTTTTGAGGTAAAAGCATTGTCTTCACCGCCATTGCGGGAAATGATCTTGTTAAATTCGCCCGTTGGGTATTTTTCGGTGCCCTTAAACATCATATGTTCCAGTACATGAGAAACACCGGTAGTACCGCCGCTTTCATAGCTTGAACCGACTTTATACCAGACCTGAGAAATGACCACTGGCGCTCGATGATCAGGTTTAACAATAACCTTCAAACCATTTTCTAATGTTTTTTCGCTGATCTGTGTTATCCGGCTAGATGCTTCAGACGCTTTTGCGGTGACTGTCTGTGTCATTGAAAAAAGCACTAAAGCACTAAGCAATGCACTATGCAGACTAATGATAAAAAATCCTTTTTTTCTTGAGTTAATTATTTGTAAATTGGTATTCTTTGTTGTATTTGCTGTCATTTAGAGATTCTCTTCCTATTTCCTTACCGGGGATCATTAAAAGTATTGGTATACTGACACAAAATCTAGGATAATATTAAGCTATTTTATTTTAATGTCTATCACTTAGCCACCTTTAGCTACGAGATAACTACAAGAAGCATCGCCTGATATCATGTTTAGTTTTTTAAAACGTAATAAAGAGACCAGCAAGAAGCAAAACAGTTCCCCTGATTTGCCTGATTCCTCTGATCCGAGCAAAAATCCGGATGCAGATGAGCCTATAAAATCTGCTGACAGCCCTGAGTCTGTTAACAGCCCTGAGCCAGTTACACACTCTGAAGAGACTATTCCCCCTGAGCCTGAAAATAGTCCCGCATCCAATGACACTCCTGAAACAACCCAAAAAGGTCTGTTTGGTCGTCTAAAACAACGTCTGAGCAAAACCCGCAGCTCTATTACAGGTGGCATCAGTAATGCCATTCTGGGCAAAAAAGAAATCGATGATGACCTGCTCGAAGAGATTGAAACACAGTTATTAGTCTCCGATATGGGTGTTGAAGCCAGCATGTCCATTATTGAGAACCTGACTGATCGCATTTCCCGCAAGCAGTTATCCGATGCAGACTCCCTGTTTCAGGCACTGGAAGAAGAAATGAACACACTTCTGGAGCCTGTTGATGTGCCATTTACGATTGACAGCAGTAAAAAACCTTATGTGATCCTTATGGTGGGCATCAATGGTGCCGGCAAAACAACCACTATTGGCAAACTGGCTAAAAAGTTCCAGAATGAAGGTCATTCAGTCATGCTCGCTGCTGGCGATACTTTTCGAGCCGCCGCCGTTGAGCAATTGCAGGTTTGGGGTGAACGAAATAATATTCCGGTCATTGCTCAGCATACCGGTGCTGATTCAGCTTCTGTCATTTTTGATGCCATTGAAGCCGGTAAAGCCAGGAATATCGATATTGTCATTGCTGATACAGCCGGCCGATTACATACTCAAGCGAATTTGATGGATGAGTTAGCTAAAGTCAAACGGGTTGCTGCCAAAGTGGACGCCAGCGCACCGCATGAAATTATGCTGGTAGTCGATGCAGGCACCGGGCAAAATGCCTTAAATCAGGCGGAGCAGTTTAATAAAACTGTTGGTTTGAGTGGTATTACCGTCACTAAACTGGATGGTACGGCAAAAGGTGGTATTATCTTTGCTATTGCGAAAAAACTGCAAATTCCCATTCGTTTTATTGGTGTGGGTGAAAGTATTGATGATTTACGCCCTTTTAATGGTAAAGAATTTGTCAGTGCACTGTTAAGTCGGGATAGTTCTTAACTTTCTAAACTCTTAATAAAAAAGGGAAAGCATTTATCCATGATTCTGTTTGATCAGGTCAGCAAGCGATATCCAGGTGGCAATGAAGCTCTCAGCAATGTTAATTTTCATCTGCACCCCAGTGAAATGGCCTTTTTGACTGGTCATTCCGGTGCAGGAAAAAGCACCTTATTAAAGTTAATTGCCTTAATCGAACGTGCATCTACCGGCAGTGTCATTATCGGTGGTAAAAACCTGAATAAAGTCAGCCACTATACTTTACCTTATCTACGCCGCAATATGGGCATTATTTTCCAGGACTACCAATTACTCTATGATCGAACAGTATTTGATAATGTTGCTCTGCCATTGATCATCAGCGGATTTTCCTCACGTGAAGTCAAAAAACGTGTCCATGCGGCGTTGGATAAGGTGGGTTTGTTACGCTTTGAAAAAAAATATCCAATTACACTTTCAGGTGGTGAACAACAACGTGTCAGTATTGCCCGTGCAGTGGTCAATAAGCCTGCACTATTATTAGCCGATGAACCAACGGGTAATCTTGACCCGGATTTATCGCGTGAAATTATGGATTTATTTATGGCTTTCAATCAGGTGGGTGTTACTGTACTCATCGCCACCCATGATATCCCGTTAATCAATCAACTAGATAAACGCATTATTCAACTCAGTCATGGGCAGCTTAATCCTGAAAAAACCGGCAACACAGAACAGTTCACGGTGGATTCTTAGTATGGTCAGAGGTAATACGAGTAGTTCACGTGACAACACTGTCAGTTCTGTACAACTTAGACAATTAAAGCCTAGTTTTTCATCACGCTTTAAAGAATTTTTTATTCGTCACCTGCAGGTATTTTTCTATTCTCTGGGTTTATTAAGCCGCTCACCATTTGCAACGTTGATGACTGCCTCAGCTTTAGGTATTGCCCTGGCATTGCCGGCAGGTCTGTATGTGATACTTGATCACGCTAGTCAGCTTTCCGGTGATATGAATAGTATCAATCAAATATCTTTGTTTATGAAAAAGGACACCTCTGCCAAAAACATTAATACTATTCAGAAAAAGTTAGAGGCTTATCCGGAAATAGCTCAGGTTAAACACATTAATCGAGCGGCGGCATTACAGGAGTTTCAGGATAATTCAGGTTTTGGTGATGCACTAAAAGCATTAAAAAACAATCCCTTGCCTGATTTGTTGGTAGTGTACCCCAGTTTGACACATAGTGATCCACAACAAATTAATACGCTATTAATTGAGCTTAAAAAAATCAAGCAAGTCGACCTGGTACAGCTGGACATTCAATGGCTGCAACGTCTTTATGCCATTATTAATATTGGTCAAAGAGGCGTGTTAATTATTGGCAGTTTGCTGGCATTAGCCGTATTGTTAATTATCGGCAATACTATACGGCTTGCCATTGAAAATCGACGCAGTGAAATTGTGGTAATGAAATTAATTGGCGGCACCGATAGTTTTATTCGCCGTCCATTTCTTTATACGGGTTTCTGGTATGGCTTGCTGGGCAGTTTAATTGCAGTACTGCTGGTCAATATTTCCCTCATTATCATCAATGATCCCCTCGCCCATCTATCATCTCTTTATGATAATAATTTATTTTCACTTGGCTTGATGGGGATTAATATCAGCAGCACCTTACTACTTTCCGGCTGTCTGCTTGGCCTTTTTGGCGCACGAATCGCCGTTGGAAAACACCTTAAAGAAATTGAGCCTAAATAATTGCTTTAGTGGTTAGCAATATTGATTGCTAACGGCTCAATGACTTTATTGCTTTTTATTTATCTTTTGAGTAGAGATAAACAATCAAATTCTTTGACAAAAACATAAAGGCCATAAAGCATAAGCCAATAATAAAACCCAGCCAGGGCTTTTCTTGTAGTATTGTAATAAACCAGAGTGAATTCCCCATAGCAGTATTCCTTTATATCTTCAGCACAAATTATATTGGTTCTTATCTTAATGATTTTATTGATTCGATTCGGTAATAATAATCACATAAACAAATAATCTATTCCTATAAGCTGTTTATATTACTTTTTAGAGGCACTTACAATGAATATAGTTATTTTTCGTCTACTATTTACTCTTATTTTTTTTACCTCCATTTTCCTTTCACTGACAGCTTGTGATAGTTCATCTGATGCCAAAAACAGTACAAAAGCTCTCACACCTGAGTTAATTACCCTCGCTGAAAATGGTGATTTAAACAAACTTAATCAACTACTATCTTTAGGTGAAAGCCCTGACATACAAGACAGTTGTCAATGGACACCACTTATGAAGGCAGCGCAGTACGGCCATATTGATATCGTCAAAGCATTACTAAAAAGTGGTGCTCTGGTCGATCAAACCGATAAAGGCAGTTATACGGCACTTCTTCTGGCAGCTTCTCGAAATCATTCAGATATTGTATCGCTATTACTTGAGCATGGTGCAAACATCAATCATCAGGAAAAAACAATGGGCTGGAGCGCTTTAATCTGGGCAAGCAAATTAAACTATAAGTCCACTGTTGAGGTTTTATTGAGTCATAAGGCTGATCGTCTATTAAAAGATTTTCAAAACAATACTGCTCACATGTGGGCAAAAAATATTCAGTCTAATGAAATCAGTCAGCTTTTAGAGTCACCAAATCCTTCTCAATAAATCAACTATTATTGATAGAGTATATTACCTTACTATTTTACTTGGTTATTATTTTATGATATTCTTTTGTTTATGATTTAGTAAGCATTCAGCGTTTTATTTACAAAATAAACTGAACTTTATTAAAAATTAGCACTCTATTACAAAGAGTGCTAAAATTTGCATCTATTTTATATATTATGGCTGCAATCTCAATTAGTTAAGGCTTTCTTACTACAGATACACAAGCCCTTAACCAGCAATGAACTTAAATAAAAATTGAGATAAACCCCGTAAAAAGGAAAATATTTATGACTACAAAATCTTTAGCTATACCATTAGCGGTCCCGACAGGCAGCCTTGAGAGTTATATCAGTGCTTCCAATACGATCCCTATGCTTACTGCTGAAGAGGAAACTTCCCTGGGCCAGCAAGTCAAGGATAGTGGTGATCTGGATGCAGCACAGCGTATGATTATGTCTCATCTGCGTTTTGTCGTGCATATTGCCCGTGGTTATCGTGGTTATGGTCTACCTCAGGGTGATTTGATTCAGGAAGGTAATATTGGCCTGATGAAAGCCGTTAAACGCTTTGATCCTGACAAAAAAGTACGACTGGTATCCTTTGCGGTACACTGGATTAAAGCCGAGATTCACGAATATATCCTGCGTAACTGGCGTATAGTTAAAATTGCTACCACAAAGGCACAGCGCAAATTATTTTTTAATCTGCGTCGTAAGAAGAAACGTTTAGGCTGGTTTTCTGACGAAGAAGTCCATACTGTTGCTGAAGAACTGGGAGTAACCACTAAAGATGTCTTACAGATGGAAGCGCGTCTGACCTATCAGGATAATGCTTTTGATGGTTATGATGAGGAAGACAATGAAAATACACCTGTCATCCCGGCAAATTATTTAGAGTCTGCTGAGCCATCTCCAGAACAATCTCTGGTTACCTCTGACACCAAAAAGAATCAGTCTAACTTACTGCATTCTGCATTAGCTACTTTAGATGATCGCAGCCGTGATATTGTTTCTCAGCGCTGGCTGAATGATGATAAGCAGACACTTCAGGAACTTGCAGGAAAGTATGATATTTCTGCTGAACGTGTCAGACAGCTGGAAAATAATGCTATGAAGAAGCTTAGAGCTTCTATGGTTGCATAAATAACTCATACAAAGAGACTAAAAAAACAAAATAGGGAGCCTTTCTTTAATATAAGAGGCTCCCTTTTTTGTTTTTATGCCCTCAATAAGAATCTACTTGTTTAGATTGCTTTATCAGAGCTATCTATTTGGTTCAATCTTCTTGATAGAAGCCCTATATACTCAAGCTATTCTATATTATCAGCTAAACTTAATCGAATACTGGCTTGTATAATTGACTTGGCCAAGCTTTTATAAATTAAATTTAATATAAGTACCTGCTGCTGCCTGCATTTGTTCAAGTGTTGGTAATTGTGCTTTACCATGTGCTGCCTGAACACCTCTGCAGATCAAGGCTCTTACTTGAGATTTTGATTCCGGGTCTTGTGCCGACAGATGGAAACGAAAGAATCGTTTAATATCAGCAGGACTTGACGATACATGATTTAATGAAGCAACCATAACCGGTTTTAACATGACAATTGGACTTTCCTCCTGAGAAATCTCAATAATATCAAATTTCTCCGGTTTTATTATTTGTCGAGTTTCAGAAACTGTATTGATCTCCACTTCACAATTAACGCTATATGAATTCAATCTTACAGGTGGTATGACATTCCCTGATTGTAAAAATGCTCTGGCATAATTTGGAGATACCTCAATGGATTGGGTTATTTCAATGGTTGAATCGGAAACTGGTTTTAGATAAGAAGTATTGGTTTGTATTAAAGGTGACTGACAAGCAACTAATAATAATAAAGAAAGTATAATAAAAAACTTCATGATTATCTCCAATAGTTAAACCTCGATTATTTAATACTACTGTTCTAAACTGGTTCTTCAAAAAATTCAGTCGCTCTACTGTTAGCTTGAAGACGATTTATTCGTTTGCTCCATAGTGAGACAGATAATGTTCGACTTCTTGATGTTGAAAGTTATTTGGCAGGATATTATCGGCTGATCAGTAAAGATTGCTAACCATCGAATATTGCTAAAATGATGGTTGAGCAATTTTGAGCTTAGTTAAAAGCCAGCCGGAAGTTATATTTACTGTGCAGGTACTTGTCTTATCTCAACTTCAATTGGAGGCTCTGGTGCAGCCTCAACAGGCGCTGGATATTGATCGTACCCCTGCTCATACGGGTTGCCATAGCCGCCGCCATAAGGACCTCGATTATAACGGTTGTAGTTATTATTGTTGCCCCAATTCCAGGGCACATTATTACCGCCCCAGCTATTGCCTCTACCCATATTCCAAGGTGTGTTATTGCCACCACCCCAACGGTTACCGCCCCCGCGATTATTGTTACTCCAGGGGCCGCTGTTCCATGGACCATCATTCCAGTTTGAGCCATAGCCCCTATTGCTGCCCCAGTTCCAGGGTGAACTATTGCTGCCCCAGTTATTACCCCAGCCATTACCATCGTCGCTGCCGAAGCTAAATGCTGATGCTGATACCGCAGCAGCCAATAATGATGTACCGATAATTAATTTTGTTATTTTTCTGGCTCTTCTCCGCTTCGATGAGTGAAGAAAGATGCTAATACTCACGAAACCTGTTGCAATATAAAGCTTCTGAAGGTTTTATAAGCAATA
>JAHXIM010000348.1 GCA_025655635.1 gamma proteobacterium symbiont of Lucinoma myriamae
GTATGTTCGTTTCTGTCCCATTTTGACACCTCAATAATTGATAGTTATTATCTCTTATTAAAGTATCCAGTTCTATTAGACCACAACAGTATTAACAATGCTCTTCTACAGTTATTATCGTTGTATAAAATGGAAACACACTTATTCTCAATTCAGGCCGATCAATATAATCTTTATGACTTTCTTGAAGAAATTATAATCAATAATACACTCATTAATGAAAAAAAAGATTTTTCCATTAACATGAAATGTGATGAAAGCATTGAATGGTTTTTTGATAAAGATTTAATTGCCACCATCATCAATAGTACTATCAATAATTCAACTCGCTATGCTAAGTCTCAGATTAATCTCAGTGCAGAAATAATTGATGATTATTTACAAATTTGTATTGAGGATGATGGTAAGGGCTTTCCAGAAAAAATGTTTGTCCAACCGGATTCATTGGAAACAGCAATTAATATGAAGTCAGGCAGTACCGGCTTAGGTCTCTATTTTGCAGAGAAAATAGCTAATATCCATCATAATGGAGAAAAAAGAGGTTTTACAGTCATTGATAATAAATCACAACTGGGTGGCGGGCAATTTAAGCTGCTCTTACCATAAGCTTACTTTTTAAAAACAGACAGACATAAAAAAAGGCTGCATCTGAATACAGGTGCAGCCTTTTTTTATTAGAACATTGTTTTAGATTAACTAAACTGATTTACTCAGCTTCAACAATGATCTTAACAGTTACATTAACATCAGTATGCAGATGAATGATAATATCATATTCACCCAACTCACGAATTGCACCTTCTGGCATACGAACTTCACGTTTTTCAACGTTAGCGCCTGCAGCAGTTAATGCTTCAGCAATATCACCATTGGTAACAGAACCGAACATACGGCCTTCTTCACCGGCTTTACGAATAATAACGACTTCTTTATCGTTAAGCTCTTCAGCACGTGCAGTAGCAGCACCTAATGATTCAGCAGCGGCAGCTTCAAGCTCTGCACGACGACCTTCAAACATTTTAATGTTTGCTTCAGTTGCTGGTAAAGCCTTACCTTGTGGGATTAGGAAGTTACGACCAAAGCCTGCTTTGACAGAAACCTGATCGCCTAACTGACCCAGCTTATTTATTTTTTCTAATAGAATAACGTTCATGTGAACTCTCTCTAAATTAAATTAGATAAGGCAGAGTTGATGTTATTTCTTACTCTACCTTATCCTGCGTTAGGCAGAGTTGATGTTATTTCTACTCTACCTTATCCTGAACTATCTTCAAGTCACACTATTTTAACTATTGTTTAAAAGAGGTTAAAATAGTGATTTCAAACGAGTACTTCGTTTTAATCGTGACTATCTGTATATGGAAGTAAAGCCAGGTAACGAGCACGTTTAATTGCTGTTGACAGCTGGCGCTGGTATTTGGCGCTTGTACCGGTGATGCGACTTGGTACAATTTTACCGTTTTCCATGACATAATTCTTTAGGGTTGCCAGATCTTTATAATCGATCTCAGTAATACCTTCAGCAGTAAAACGACAGTATTTTCTACGACGGAAATAGCGTGACATTTTTTTTACCTTTATTTTTTAATCTCTATTTAAATTCAATGAAGTGCTATTATTCAGCAGCAGCTTCAACAGGTGCACTCTCTTTTTTCTCTGCAGAGTGACTTGGTTTTTCAGCCGATGACTCTTCTTTCTCTTTAACCAGAGGAGAAGCATCAGTATAAGGGCCTTTCATAGAGATGATCAGATTACGAAGAACCGCATCGTTGAAACGGAAAGCAGGAGTTAATTCGTCAATGCTTGCTGGATCACACTCAACATTCATTAATACATAATGTGCTTTGTGGATTTTGTTGATTGGATAAGCCAGTTGACGACGGCCCCAATCTTCCAGACGATGGACTGTACCATTGTTTGTTTCAACAGTGGCACGGTAGCGTTCTATCATAGCAGGTACTTGTTCACTCTGATCTGGGTGGACAAGAAATACAATTTCATAGTGTCTCATTTAGACAATCCTTACGGGTAATTAGCCTTTAAAGAGTGGTTAATCAGCTTTCTGCAAAGTCTATTGAACCATTTACAGTTTGCAAGATACAGCCAGAAAGCAAGGAATTGACAAGCCATCTGGCTGTCAAAGGTGCGGTATTATATTATTTTTTAAACAGAAGTACAATCTAAAAATCAGAACAAACAAACATTTATCCATTCTACAGCCATATTCAATATAATTGATTGCTCATAGCACATAATTCACGACTGCTATTTATGAGCTTATTACACGATATTCTATTGTTTCAGGTACGTTTGAGTATTGTTTTTGCAGGCATATTGCGACCTCCTGTTGTTAGTAGAATATATCCACTATATCATGGGAAGTCACTTAATTTTATTAATGCCTTAGCTCAACCTCATTAACCTGTAAAAATTCTTTTAAACTGAAGGATTTTATCATCCAGCGAAGTGCTTTAAATGGTTTCAATTAATTCATTGATATTAAATGCATGATGTTTCTCATAGACCACTCCCATCTGAGGCATATCGGCCAGACCTGTTTCACGGGCATGTTCAACAAAGCCTTTATTTCTCCAGAAAAAACCTCCCGGCATGGTGGTTGGGATCACAACAACATAAAATAATGCTCTGCCTATAATTGCTGAGATAAGAGATGTACCGGCTAAAATAAGATAAGCCCATAGTGATTGATGCTCTGTCACTAACAGACTCAGGCTAATGATTAATGACAGTACCAGTAAACTATTTCTTAAACCATAAGCATAGCCATAAGTTGTGGTTTGTTCATAAAAAGAAGCTGCACCCTCGCTTTTAGCTGATTTAAGACTTTGACGGTGATACCATAAACCGGCCATTTCAATTACTAAACCAATACTGATAGTGAATAATAAAAGAGTGTTCAACTGTTGAGGCATCTCGCCCGCTGACGTATTAAACACTGCAATAAAGAGAGAACCCAATACTAAACCAGTCCCTGCAAAAGAGCTTGCTGTATTAATATGATTCCAGAAAGGACGGGCTTCTATTCGATAGAGCATATACATAAAGTAACCGCCAATCATCAGTCCAGCAAGGGCTATAAGGCCAGCAATCAATTGTAATACCTTAAAAAATGAATGTTCAAAAAAAGCACATAGCGTAAATAATACTAAACCAGCAAAAAACAAACTCACACCAGCAATTTCCCGGCTCACCGGAGAGTAGCGCAGATTATAAAATCCTCGGTAAAAACGATGCGGTTTTCCTAAATGCATATTTAGTTTATAGAGTCCTGTGGTGATTAAGCCCACCAATATAACCAAGCCTGGTAAATAAGCAGGACTTGATGACAGGCTGTCTAATTCAAACCTTGAGTCACTGATAAAAGAACCTGCAAATAGCCATAGAAATGCACCCATAACTAATTGAGCACTCATAGTGAAAGCAATATGAGCATTTTCATGAGAGGTCAATAGTTTCTTTAAATTCCATTGGCGTGTAAAACCCTGCTTGGGATCAAGCTCTGGTATAAAAGGACTTTCTTCATACGTCGTCGATGGCTCATCACTGCGATGGTATTTAATCGCTGTTTGATCCACTCGTGTCATTTCTCTTTGAGTGGTACGGGTTTGTTGAAAACGTATATTAGGATGCGTAATATCAGTTCTTGGAAAACCGGGAATATCAACTTTGGCCTGGCTGCGATTGTCCGGAATATCTTCTATTACACCAAAATCCAGCGCATTACCCAGACAGGCAGAAGTACAGGCGGGTTTTAAGCCCACTTCTAATCGATCAACACACATATTACACTTGGTCACTTGTCCTTTCTCAGGATCAAGCTGTGGTGCATTATAGGGGCAAACCCAGGTACAATAACCACAGCCAAAACAAATATCAGGATCTTGTAAAACCGCACCATATTCTGCAAATTTAGTATAAGCACGGGTAGGACAGCCTTTTAAGCATACCGGATCATCACAATGATTACAGGCCATGGATATATTCAGGCGCTGATAGGCAGGATAAGTGCCCCCCTCAACAAAACCGACAGAACGAAAAGCAATATGGGCAGGATTATCATTTTTCTCGCTACAGGCCGCTTCACAGGCATGACAGGCAATACAATTATCCGCATTAAAATAAAAGCCATGTTGTTTATAACGATCGGGATTATCACCAATCTCACTATCATGATTGATATTAAGAGATTGCTCTCTCAATGGATTATCGCTTTGTACTGTTTCTATCGGCGTACCATAACGATTAACAGAAGTACTATCACCCTCAGTGACTCTACTCTTTAGTACGGCATAATCCGGTTCATTATCTCTTCGTGCAAACATTGTTTTATTCCATCATTTATAAGGGAGCTATAAGGTATTATTTTGAAATAGCTTAAAAATTACGCATTTCCATACTCAATTGTGCCGCCGCTTGCTGATCTTCAAGACGCTCTATACGCACAGCCGACTGCTTGTATGCCGGTTGTCTCGAATGTGGATCAAGTAAACCTAAAGTTAAGCGATTGGCGCAATCGTGAAAATGAAATGGTAAAAAAACCATATTTTTAGGTACACGATGTGTTGGCGTTGCCATAACCACGGCATCTGAACGTCGTGACACAAGACGCACATACTCTCCTCGCTTTATCCCCAGTTCTAATGCTAAATCCGGATTGATTTCTATAAAGGGAATGGGACTGTATTTATTATTATTACCAATTTTTCCCGTTTTAGTACGTCCATGCCAATGCTCAATTAATCTTCCTGTATTGAGCCAGATAGGAAATTTCTCATCAGGCACTTCATTATTATCAATAAAGGGTAGCGGAATTAATTTGGCTTTACCATCTGCATATCTAAACGTTGCTGTCTCGGTATATAAACGTTTACCTCCTGCCGGAGGTGCTTCACCTGCTGCAGCCTGTTGTTCTGTATAAGGCCATTGAATCCCCCTGTTTTTTTCCAGTAAAGCATGACTCATACCAGAAATATCAGCCAGACGTCCTTTTGAAATACTGCCCATTTCCAGAAAAATATCTGCTGATTTATCAGGGAAGTTAACCTTATTATCTTTATTGAAACGCTTTGCCATTTGATTAAAAATCCATAAATCAGGCTTGGCTTCTCCCGGTGGCGGTATGATCGCATTGATTAAATTAATACGCCGCTCAGTATTGGTCATCACTCCTTCTTTTTCTGCCCAGGTGCCTGCTGGAAGATACACATGAGCATATTGATTACTTTCTGAATCTTCATAACAATCCTGCACCACACAAAATTCAAGTTTCTGCATGGCTCTTCTGACCCGCTCAGAATTGGGTAATGAACTCAAAGGATTCGTTGCAATAAGCCATAAGCCCTTAATATGCCCGGCTTCAATGGCATGATAAATATCTGTCTGAAACATGCCGCGTTTTTTAGGCAAAAATTCTTCATCAATATTCCAGAACTTGGCAATATCTTTTCTATCCTGCTCATTCTCCAGCAAGCGATGATTCGGTAAACCAGAACAGGAGGACCATTCTCTGGTCCCCATCGCATTACACTGCCCGGTAATGGATAAACTGGTACCACCCGGCTTACCAATATTACCGGTAATTAAGGCGAGGTTATTGATCCCCACTACGCCATCAGAGCCATGAGTGGATTGATTAATTCCCATAGTCCAGATAGACATGGCAGCACCTGCACCGGCATAAAGGCGTGCGACACTGCGTATAGTATCTTCATCAATACCACAAATTTTGGCTGCTGTTATTGGATCATATTTCTCGACCTCAGCCATTAACTCATCAAGACCGTTAGTATTGGCTTTGATATAGTCACTATCATGAAGATTTTCTTTAAAAATGACATGCATTAAGGCATTTTGCAACACCACATCCGTACCCGGTGTGATGGGTAAATGAATATCGGCATTTTGCGCCAGCATAGTGACACGCGGATCAACGACAATGAGTGGAAAGTGTCGTTTTTCCTGAGCTTCTTTAAAACGCCAGTAGATAATAGGATGCTGCTCCGGCAGATTCGAACCCCAGGCAATTAAACAATCCGTATGTTCGAAGTCTTCATAGCAACCGGGAGGACCATCTGAACCAAAAGATCGTTTATAACCGGAAACAGCAGAGGCCATACACAGCGTGGTGTTACCATCATAGTTATTGGTACCGATTAGTCCTCTGGTTAATTTACCCAGCGTATAAAACTCTTCGGTAAGCATTTGTCCCGTAGAAATGACTGCAAAGGAATCACGTCCATATTTCTCCTGAACCGTTTTTATGCCGTCATAAACTTTATCTAAAGCACTATCCCAAGACGTTTTTTCCCAGGACTGATGCCAGTTATCACGCTGTAATGGGGTTAAACTCCGACCCGCAGAAGTAAATAATTCATGCTCAAAAATGCCTTTAAGACAAAGTTTACCTCGATTAACATCGGCATCTGCAACCCCTCGTGAAGAGACGGCTTTGCCTTCATCATTAAAACCAACTTCAATTGAGCATCCGGTTGAACAATAGCCGCAGGTTGCATATTTCCACTCGACAATTTTTTTGTCAGCAATTTTTATGGGATTTTTTTTATTACGACCGAATAACATTTATGAATCCTTAATGTTTGTTTTTAGCATTTATGAAGTTGAAGGTTCTTTTAAAAATGGGATAATTAAACCGTGCTAAGATATACTGATTAGCCTGCGTGGGGACGTTTTCCTTTATAAAAAAAGAATCGTCCATGTAACGCTTAGCCTCGACATCCTCGACAACTGCTCCTGCGTTGTTTTACTTACATGCATCCATGTGCTAGATGTCTCGACAAACCCCACCCAGGCTAATCAGTATACCTTATCACTCACATTGTACTTTATTTGTTCCAGTGCTGTCCCAAAGCAAAAGAAAAATCAAAAAACAAGACATTACTTTTATTTTTTTTGCTCTTACTTTGGGACAGCGTGAGTCAACATAAAATGACAAAGGAGTGTTGGGTGGACTGGTACGTTTTAATCACTCATACTCTAACCTAAATCAATCAAAACCAGGCCACTCTCAACCTTCGCCATAAACACATTAGTACACCCTTCATCAGGCCCTAAAGCTTCACCCGATTCAAGACTAATGGTCCAGTTATGTAAAGGACAAGTCACTTTTTTATCATGAACAATACCCTGAGAAAGTTGCCCTTGTTTATGTGGACAAGCATCTTTAACAGCAAAGACTTCATCATTCACCGTGCGAAATACTGCAATATTAAAGTCATTTGTTTTAATAACACGTGAACCCTGCTTAGGGATTTCTTCTAACTGACCAACTTCTATCCAATTTGACATTTTCTTATCCTAAATTTCTTTTCGTAAAAGATGTTTCTAAACCTTCTCTTACTATAGAGAGACGACTTTAATTGAAGCAAACTCATGAGGTGCTACACCACCAGTAGCACGTTCTTTCCAGGGATCAACCTGCGAGATTTTCTGTGCTTCAAGGAAACGTTTATTATAGTACTTACGTTTTTCTTCATTTTTAACAATCATGTCTTCAATCTGACTAAAACCAATACGTTCAACCCATGGTGCTGTTCGTTCTAAATAATGAGCATCTTCACGATAGTACTGAATAAAGGCACCACAGTATTCCATCACTTCTTCTGTTGCGACATTACATAACAAGTCTGTCGCTCTTACCTTAATACCACCGTTACCACCGATATGTAATTCATACCCTGAATCAACACATACCACACCAAAATCTTTAATGGTTGCTTCAGCACAGTTTCTTGGACAACCGGAAACAGCCAGTTTAAACTTATGAGGCATCCATGATGCCCAGGTTAATTCTTCCAGCTTAATGCCTAAAGCCGTTGAATCCTGAGTACCAAAACGACACCATTGTTTACCGACACAGGTTTTAACCGTACGCATTGCCTTACCATAGGCATGACCTGAAACCATTCCGGCATCATTTAAATCTTTCCAGATTTTTGGCAATACTTCTTTTTCAACACCATATAAACCAATACGCTGACCACCGGTTAAGTGCACATCTTTGATTTCATACTTTTCAGCTACATTAGCAATAGCACGTAACTCGTCCGGTGTAGTCATACCACCCCACATTCTGGGGATCACCGAATATCTGCCATCTTTTTGAATATTCGCATGGGCTCTTTCATTAATGAAACGTGATTGCGGATCATCCTGTGCTTCATTGTGCCATGCACTTTGTACATAGTAGTTTAAGGACATACGACAGGCTGGACAGCCGTCTTGTGTTTTCCAGTTCAGGCTGCGGCGAACATCATTTATTGACGTTAACTTACGTTCACGAATTGCTTCTCTTACTTCTTCATGAGTGTGATCAGTACATTGACATATAGGTTTTGCTTCAGGTGTTTCATAATCACTACCCAAAGTTGATTCAAGAATCTGTTCTACCAATCCGGTACAAGAACCACATGATGCAGAGGCTTTAGTATGAGCACGCACTTCATCTAGGGTGAACAAACCTTCTGAAGTAATTGCCTGAACAATATCGCCCTTACAAACACCATTACAGCCACAGATTTCTGTATCATCAGACATAGTAAGAATGTGATCACCACCATGACCTGAGTCACCCAGATGTGATTCACCAAATAACAGTTTGTCACGCATATCAGAAATATCCTGACCAGAGCGCATTAACTGGAAGTACCAGGCACCTTCTTTGGTATCACCGTATAACACAGCACCAATCAGTTTATTATCTTTTAATACTAATTTTTTGTATAAACCACTGGTAGCATCCTGCATGACCATTTCTTCTGTGCTTTCATCACCAATGAAGTCACCCGCAGAAAATAAATCAATACCGGTTACTTTAAGCTTTGTTGAGGTTACTGAACCTTCATATAAACCTATACCCATTTGTGCTAAATGATTCGCACAGACTTTTACCATTTCAAATAATGGCGCAACCAGTCCATAAGTATCACCTCGATGCTGTACACATTCACCCACTGAGTAAATGCGCGGGTCATAAGTCTGCAAGGTATCATTAACGACAATACCACGTTCACAATGTAATCCTGCCTTCTGGGCCAGCTCGATATTAGGACGAATACCCACTGCCATCACGACCAGATCGGTTTCAATAGATGTACCATCGGCAAATTTAATACCACTGACCCGACCATTTCCGGTGATCTCAGCAGTCTGAGCTTCCATACGAAAATCCATGCCCTTTTCTTGCAGAGAATTTTTCAGCATCTTGCCGGACACACTATCCATCTGACGTTCCATCAAGGTATCGACCAGATGGACTACGGTAACTTTCATACCATGCTGCATCATGCCATTAGCAGCTTCCAGACCCAGCAGACCACCGCCAATTACGGTAGCATGTTTATGATTTTTTGTGGCATCCAGCATGATGTCCACATCGTTAATGTCTCGAAAAGCAATCACACCGTCTTTATCATGACCGGGAACAGGAATAATAAAGGGTTTAGAACCTGTGGCAATTAACAGACGATCATATTCTTCAACAGTACCATCTTCAGAAATCACTGTACGAGCGATACGATTAATTTCATTAACACGTTTACCAGCATGTAACTTAATATTATTTTCTTCATACCAGTCCATGGTATTGAGCATAATGTCATCAATGGTTTTCTCGCCTGCTAACACAGGAGATAGTAAAATCCGGTTGTAGTTACCATAAGGCTCATCACCAAAAACTGTAATGTCATACATATCAGGTGCTATCTTCAGCAACTCTTCAATAGTACGCATACCTGCCATACCATTACCGATCATCACTAGTTTTTCTTTCATATCATGCTCCACTTTGTCTGTGTGAGGAAATTTAAATATATTTTATTAAGCATGTTCTAGCTAAAATCATGCCACATTTAAATACTTTAATTTTATTGTTGTTTTTCAAAAAGTTAAAGACCAATAAAAACAATGAAATATTATCTAACATATGATGCACCAAAAATGCGCATCATTTTAGTGCATTAGTTAGACTAAGGAGAATAATGAGAAATCAATAATGGTGCAAATTTAAGAAATGTGATTATCAGTTAAGATAAAAAAATAGTAACTTAGAAGCGTGTATTTCTAAATAATGCTTGATGAGCATGGTCACTTATTTTTATGTTTGTAATAGATGCTTTGGGCTCAAGAGTGTAAGAGGTATATTAAGTATAAATACTATTGAATTTAACAAACGATAGTAAAGGCCAAGGTCAATTTATCATCAAAAAGATTATGTATTACCACTGATCAATTTTCAGGTTTAAATAATTTAATCTGTGGTGAATCAGTGCTGATCCCTTCGATTACACCTTTTGGGCTAATGCTTGTCACACCTGCACCAAATTCAGATAGACCGGCTTTTAGCCGAGAATTTTTGTCTAGTGTGACATCACATTCAAAATGCAGCATTCCAGAGCGAATAATAATATTTTGTCCTGATGACTGACTTACATGCCCGTGTACGATGGCATGAACACCAAGACGATGCATATGAGTTACGCCTTTATGGTTTAAAATCGGATCAGTTTTTCGATATTTAGTCGACCCTGAAAAAAGACAATCTCAATGACACAATAGATTATCGTACAATATTGATTCTATTTTTATTGTTCATGATCATATTG
>JAHXIM010000393.1 GCA_025655635.1 gamma proteobacterium symbiont of Lucinoma myriamae
ATTTTTGGTGGTAATATCATGATATTTCACTATAATTTCAATGGGTTATGATTATAGACCATTTTCAACTGATTTTTATAGGATAAAGTATTGAATTTACCACTTGATGGAAAAATTCAGGCTGTTCGATCCAAAAGAAAACCTACAATACCCACTGTTTTAAGCAAACAGGAGGTAAATAAATTCTTTACTTATATTGAGGGTGTTCATGCTTTGATGGCCAAACTTTTATATGGTTCAGGTTTACGGCTGATGGAATGTATTCGTTTACGTGTAAAAGATATTGATTTTGATCGAAAACGTTTACATATTCTTGGCAAGGGCGATAAATGGCGCAGTATCATTTTACCTGACTTAATTATTCCAGAACTTAAAGCCCAGATAGAAAAAGTCAGAGAGCTCCATCAACAAGAGCTGGAATCTGGTTTTGGTGATGTCTACATGCCTGCTGCTTTAGCCCGAAAATATTAACATGCTTCAAAAGAGTTACAATGGCAGTATGTATTTCCTGCAAAGAAACGTTCAATTGATCCACTCAGCGGTTGAAAAGAAAGCATCATGTTATGGAGTCAGGTTTGCACCAAAAGTAGGCTCACTATGAGAAAGGCAGTTAAGAGTGCAGCGCGTAAAGCAAAAATTAATAAGCAGGTTAGTTGTCATACCCTCAGACACTCTTTCACCTAAAGTGCCTACTCTTGGTGCTACCAGTATTTTAGAAAGCGGCATTAATATTCGTGTTATGCAAGAGCTAATGGGGCACGCCGATGTAAAAACTACTGAGATTTATACTCATGTCATGGATAAAGATATCTCTAAAATCAGTAGTCCATTAGAGGAAATTAAAATTTATTCTATCAATGTTATTTAGTAAACACTTTATCCCCCAACCCGGAATACCTCAACACTCTCCTTCGCACTCCAAGCTCAAAAACACCCTCCCCGCCAAACACAGTCAACTGCTCACTAGCCCTGGTAATCCCCGTATACAACAACTCTCTGGATAAAATCAAACTATCATTCTCTGGCAAAACCAGGCCCACATGAGAAAATTCCGATCCCTGAGTCTTATGAATCGTCATGGCATACACCGTCTCTACCTTCGGCAAACGCCCCAGACCAATACAGCGTACTGAATCATTTTCCGGAAACATCGCCTGCAACAGCCCATCTTCATTTAGCCATAACAGTCCTGTATCACCATTATAAAGCCCGACATTATAGTGATTTTCCGTCACCATAATCGGCCTGCCTGGATAGAACTCACTGGCAGATGTGATCAAGTCCTTATTGCGTAATGACTGCTCTATAGTCTGGTTAATATTCTCTACTCCCTGCTCACCCAGTCGGGTGGCGGCAAGGAAGCGGAACTGGTTTAATTGCTTATAGGCCTGCTCAATACTCAGATCAGGCTTTTTAATATCAAGAGCATTATCTACCTTCACAATCTGAAACAGCGGCAAAAAGTATTGCTCCACCATTTTATCTATCCACTGATAAAATGACTTATCCTTAATTCGCTCTACTTGTTCTTTTCCCTGTTCAAGATAACACCAGCTCTTTTTAACATCACCATTGATAACATATTTAGCTAAATTACCAATCTCACCACTGCCATCAAAGCGATGGCTTTTTTGTAATACGGTTAAATGATCCAGATTAAGCAGTGATTGAGCTGATGGTTCAGGCACAGGAATATCAAAACCCGTTAATGCCCTGAGTTGCTCGCTACTTTGGGTGCTATAGCCCGCTGCTTGTCGAGGAGCAAGATCGGCTAAGACACTGCCAGCGGCAACGGAGGGCAGCTGATCGGCGTCACCGAGCATGATAATTCGGCAGTTGTTACCAATGGCGCGCATCAAGCGGGTCATCAAAGGTAGATCTATCATGGAGATCTCATCAACCAGTATGACATCAATGGATAGTTGTCTGTTCTGATTGTAACGAAAATCATGATTGCCGGGTATCACACCTAATAAACGGTGTACGGTACTGGCATTATCGGGGATACTGTTTAATGTAGCATCACTGGCCAGCTTATTTTTTTGTAAGATGGATTTGGCCTTTTGAATGGACTCATTGAGTCGTTGTGCTGCCTTTCCTGTAGGGGCTACCATTGCTATAGTAAGCTGATTGTCTGCCAGTGCCTGTAATGCTGCCAGGACTTTGGTGACGGTGAAGGTTTTACCTGTGCCGGGGCCGCCAGCGATGATGGTAAACGGGTGTATGAGAGCATTGGCTACTGCAATTTTTTGCCAGTCTAGTGGCTCTGAGTCTTTAGCTGAGTTTTTATCTATGGATGGGGGAAATAATTGTTCGATTATCTGCTGAGCTGATGTACTGTCAAAAGTCGCTTGCTGATCGGTTGGACGATTAATTAAGCTTCGTATGGTATTGCCCAGTTCATTTTCAAGTTGCCAGTAGCGGCGCAGGTATAGTCTTCTCTGTTCATAGACCAATGGTTGATTATCATCAGGTGTGATGGCAAGTTGTGACAGGTATTGGTTCCAGTCAGCTAAAAGTGGGAAGCTGTAGCCGGGTTTGTTTTCATCTGCCTTTTCTTCATTTAAATTATGCCAGTATAGTGTTTCATTTTCATTAGATGCTTCGGCATCAAGTTTCAGGCAGGTATGGCCATTTCTCAGTGCCTGTGAGGCGGCCATTATGGAATGGAATAATAAGTCCTTCTGCTCTGCTGTTTCCTGCTCCTGCTCTTTTAGTAATGCTTCACTTAATAGCCGGGCAAGAAAATAATCAATGGATTGTATGCCGTCCAGCTGAGCACTGCATTGTTTGAATGTGCTATAGACTTCAGACATAGTTGATCTCCTTTGAGGCAGAAAACAGTTCATCCAGTTCGTCTAATAATTCAGGACTGATATCAGCATTAAAAACACCAGTCTTTGAATCGGGGCTCATGCCTCTGAGATAGAGGTAATATATCCCGCCAAAATGTTCTTGCGGATCATAATCGCTCAGTCGATTTTTTAGATAGCGGTGTAATGCCAGACTATAGAGAAGGTATTGCAGATCATAGTAATTATCACGTACATTCTTTTCTAAGGCTTCGTATTGATAACAGTCGAGTTGCTCGCCTAAATGGCTGGATTTGTAATCTGCGATATAGTATTTACCCTGCCATTCAAAGATCAGATCAATAAATCCATGCATCATTCCCTGTAGTGCCTGATTACCTGGCAACTGAATAAGAGAGGGCTGATTCTTTTCGGACAAAGAGTCTCGTTGCTGGCGATGTTTGGCTAATAGTGCGCCTAAGGCTCCGGGTTTTACCTGCTCCATGGGGAAATAGAATTCACTTTCTCTTAAGGTTTGTGACCATGACAGTTCATTGAGCTTTAGTCCATTGTTGTCAGGTTCACTTCCAAGACGAGTATCCAGACAGGCCGTTAGCCAGTCGATTATGTCATTTTGCTGTGTACTATCCAGTGTTTCATTAAAGCGGCTTAATGGCCGTTCCAGACATCTTTGCCAGTGAGGCTGGGTAAAATCAGTGTGTTCTAGAATATCGTGTAATAAGTTACCGGTTGCAGCACCTTTAGTCAGTTTAAAACGGATTGGGTTTGCTTCAACAGACTGTGCAGATAAGCCCTCTGCGGTATTGAGTAATTCATCCTGATCCCGGTCGGGGGTGGAGATACCGCCATGACGTAAATTTCGCGTGAGTGCCGAGAAGGAACTGAGCCACCAGTTACGTTCTATTCGTCCGCTAAAGACTGCGGGACTGTAATGTACCTCACTCGGTGCTATCTGTTCTCGTTTTACTGGAAAAAGAGTTTCATTAATCTGCTGTACATGAATATTCTCAGGCTCTGACTCTGCCATTGTCAGTAGTTTGTGCTGTAGGTCATCCTCTGCTGACAGTTTTAAGGTCTGTCCCAGAGGTGACAGATGAAAGCGGCTGAAAGGTGTCACACAGAGATAACAACGATGTTCTGCACGGGTGATCGCCACGTATAACAGACGAATGGTTTCTGCATAGGCTTCTTCACGGTACAGTTCGGTAATACTTCTATCCTGACCAATAAAATAATTTAACTGATAAGTGTCACGCTCATGGTATTTAAACAGATCAATATTTTTATTCCCGAATTTCGCTGGATCCTTATAACGAGTTGCAAAGGGAATAAATACCACCGGATATTCCAGACCTTTTGAACCGTGCTGGGTAATAATACGAATAAGATTGGCATCACTTTCCAGGCGCAGCTCTGCTTCTGCCGAGGCGCCTTGTGCTTCGATCTGTTCACGCAGCCAGTTGAGTAATTGTTCGGGCTGGCGATGCTGCTGGCTGGCCTGTTGCAAGAGTTCTAATAATTGTATGGCATTGGTCAGAGACCGTTCATGATGCTGTGGTTCGGGGGTAAAATTGTAATGTAATAGTTTCAGGGCCATGGCCATAAAGCCCTGTTTTAACCAGGTGTCACGTAATTCAAACACCTTATCTCTATACTCTTCCCATAGTGCTTCATCTTCATGGATGGCAAATAATTGTGCACTGTCACAACCCAGATAACGAGTTGATAAGGCGGCGACCAGCAGGCGGTCATTTTCTAATTCCAGTATGCCGTGGAGTGCCTGTTCCAATTCACTGGCTTCGGCACTGAGAAAGACATTATCATGGGTACTTAAATAAACAGAAGGATAGCCCGCCAGACGCAGGGCATCCTGAATATAAGCGGCTTCTTTTTTATCTCTGACCAGAATGGCGATATCCTGTTCTTGTAATGCCTGCTCACCGATTAAGGTGTTTTGTGTCAGCAGGTGATGAATCTTCTGAGTGCACCAGCTGGCGATAACGGGACAAAAGTCCTGATTCATTTCTTCTTTTTTACTGCGCCCCGGACGATAGTCTTCGTTAAACGGGAAGTAAATAAATTGTAATGCCGCATTGAGCTCTGTATCCGCACTGGCAGATAACTTCAATGGTGTTTTATCTGCCTTGTCTGCTGATTTTACGGGAATGTACTGGATATCAAAACCAAATATGTCTTTTGCTTTATCATGCAGCGGCGCACCATAAAATAAACGATTATAGGCAGTGACCATACGTGACGATGAACGCCAGTTGGTATCCATCAGCCATTGTTTATCGGCATCATTTCTGGCTGCGAGATAGGTAAAGACATCACCACTTCGAAAGGCATAAATCGCCTGTTTGGGATCGCCAATCATATACAGAGCGCTGGGAATATCATTGCTATTGGTATTTTTACTATTCAGATAAACGGCATTTAAAATAGCATATTGCTGTGGATCGGTATCCTGAAACTCATCCACTAAGGCCACCGGATATTGTTGTTTGATCAATTGTGCCAGCTTATTTTCTTTACCTTCATTTTCAATCCCCTTATTTTCTTTAGATAAGGCACCGGCAAGCTGGTTGATCAGATCATCATAATTCATCACTCTGGCAGCTTGTTTGGCCTGCGCAATTTTGCAGCGTATGATGTCAATTCCCTGTGCTGCAATTTGATAGCTTTTGGCTTTTTTTATCTGGCTTTCAATACTGCCTGCATCGTCTTTGAGTTGTTTGACAGGGGCAAACAGAACGCTTAATTGTTGTTTTATTTCAGCTGGTTTTCTACCATAACGAGTGCCGTTAAACACACCTGCAGCTTGTTTGGGCATGGCGTATGAGCTATCAGCTGATGACTTATCAAACAGATCACTATTGAGCCAGTTAAGCAATAGTTCCCATTCTTCTGTTCTGGCCTGCTTTTGTTTGTGCGGCTCAATCAGCTGTGCAAAAACGATGGACTGGTTTGCCTGCAGTTGCTGTAAACACTCAGATTTATGCTGTTGAAATTTTTCCTGAATTAATTCCGGTGTATTGGCCTGCACCGGGGTAGTTGATGACAGCAGTTCTCTAAAGGCACGGTGAAAATTATCCGGTGCCGGCCAGTTTTGTGTTAGTAATTCATATTTATTAGCATAGTCATTGGCAGTACTCTTATGAGCTAAAGTTCGATACCAGTCACGCACCGCCTCTAATTCTAGATCGATGGTATCAGCTTCCATTTGCACATTAAAATCAACACCGCTGCTGAATGCCTGTTGTGATAAGATGCGTTTACAGAAGCTGTGAATGGTGAAGATAGACGCTTCATCCAGATGCAGTAGTGCATTGTGTAAAGCCGGATAGACTTCTTCTCTGGTAAATTGTTTGCTCAGTGCTGCAAAGAAAGTGTCACCTTTATCAAACCGCCCCCAGTTATCCAGTGCATTGCGGATCTCTCTGGCAATTCGGCCACGCAGCTCTTCTGTGGCAGCACGGGTAAAAGTCATCACCAGAATATTTTTAACATCCAGTTTGCGTTCCAATAATAAGCGTAAATAGATACGGGTAATATTATAGGTTTTACCTGTACCGGCACTGGCTTCTATCAGGTGACAACCTGTTAGTGGCAGAGTTTGTGGAGTAAGCTGTTGAGTATCTTTATGGACTGAGTCAGGAATTGCATTAGTCATTAACAAACTCCTCCTGACGATTTTCATATAAGGGTTTATAAATAGCTTCGATACGTGCCTGCCAGTGTGCCTGCCATGGTGGTATTTCTAAGCTGTCGCCCCAGAACCAGTGCACATAGGGATCACTGCCCAGCCCCTGAATTTGATAATCATCCTGCCAGAATGCAGAGAAACTGTAGTCATTTAATGGTTTAATCACCGGCTGATTTTTTCTGTCTTTTGTCATGAGGCAATGTTTTTGTCCCAGTGCCGCATTTAATAATAACGGTTCCTGCATACCTTCTTTCCAGCATTGGATTAGCTCTGTTAATAATTGTTGTGCTGAAACCTGTGCTGAACCCTGTTCTAAACCAAAGGGGTCAAAACAAACGCTTAATAATGCGTCATCTTTACCACGAAAAACACCTTTTGTCTGATAAGGAGCTGAGTCATTTTTAAACGCCACCTGAGCAATCAGGTGATGTATCCACAAGCGCATATCATCCTTACCTTTGGGGTTGACCAGTCGCCAGTAAAGCAAGGTATTATTCAAAAGTGGTAATTCAGCTTCAATAGTAATATTGTCTATGCTGACTTTGACTGATTGAGTATTCAGCTGCTGTCCATCAGCGCTAAGCAAAGCATTAACATGCTCAGCAAATTCACAGGCCTGTTCCTGCCATTGCTGTAAATCGTCTGCAATCGTTGGTGTATCCGGTAAGTTGCCGCTGAGACTAAAGCCGCTCATCAGGTTGCTCATAGCCTGCTCATTGCCATGCTCAGTTAAGACAGTAGTGATAATCTTATCCTGTATCAGGTAACGGTCTAAATGATCAGCCACAAAGGGTTCACTGTCTTCAAGTACTGCTGATTGCTGTTGTTCCAGATACAGTCCCAGTCGCTGTTGTGCAAATTGTTTGCCGGGGTTATCGAAGAACTGTACCAGTTGTTCGGCATTAAGAGTGATATCATCGTTCGCTGATATTTTGTCTGATGTATTAACAGGCAGTAATTCAGCTACTTTGTTTAAGTTGTTTCTCAGCTCTCCGGGTTCACTGAGTTTTAACCACTTGGCATTGAAGCTTTTCAGCGACAGGCCGGTGGTGTAGTTGTCTTTATTAAAAGCTTGCAGAGGGACTTTGAGTAAGTCTTGCTCATCTATGCTGGAGCTTCCTTCTGTCAATTGCCAGCCATAGCCTTTTTCTAAAAAATTTATGAGTTCCTGTAAAACAAGAGAAGGCTCACGTTTATTATTGGTCTTTATGTCATGACCCTGATAACTGAGATAGAGTTTTTCGCGACAGGAGATCAGGGCTTCAAGAAACAGGTAGCGGTCATCACCTCGCAAAGAACGATCACCCTTGCGCGGCGGCTGCATTGCCATGAGATCAAAGCCCATTGGCTGACGCTGTCGGGGAAATTCGCCATCATTAAGCCCCAGCACGGCAATAATACGAAACGGCACGCTGCGCATCGGCACCATAGAGCAAAAGGTCACCTGCCCTGCCATAAACTGACGACCCGGTTCGGGCTGGCTGAAATGACTGAGTAAGAAATCACGAATAACGCTTAAGGGCAATTTGTTGTTATAACAAGCGGAGCTGGTGTATTCACCTAAATCATCAATGGCCAGATCGATTATTTGCTGTGCATTGCTGTCTACTGATAAGGGACTAAACAGCGTATCTTTGGCCTGTAGTAAAAATTGTTTCCAGTCATTGGGGGTTCTGTCAGTTTTTAAAGCATGAGCATAGTATTGCAGTTGTTCCAGCAGTTCAAAGCAGCGACCCAGCAGTAAGGCTTCATCACCTTCAACATCGGGTAATAAGAGTTGCTCCTGATAGATATCGGTATGATCACTTTGGGCAAAGCCTAATAACAGGCGATTTAGTCCCTGATGCCAGCTGAATTTATCATTCAGACTGTCAGCCGTGTTATTGCCATCGCCTGTTAGTATCTGTTGTTTATGATCACCGTCCAGCCCCCAGTGGATAGCGGCATGATTGATCCAGCGTTCCAGTAATAATAAATCACCTTCTGAGAAGTTAAATTTTTCCTGTAATGCAGGTAAACGTAAATAAGCCAGGATCTGACTCACCTGAAAGCGACTATCGGGTAGATCTAATAAATCAATAAATGCCTGCACCAGTGGTTCGGAATCTTTTAAGGTTCTGTCAGCAATGGAACATGGTAAGGGAGGGACTTTTTCACTCCAGTCATTCCAGCCATGTGCAAAGACCGCATCGACATAGGGGGCATAGTTTTCCACATTAGGGCACATAACGAGAATGTCTTTTGGTGTTAAGCTATCTTTACGATCAGAGTCACTATTTATCTGATGCAACAACCAGTCATGCAGTGCCTGAATTTCCCGCAGAGCACTATGGGCTGAGGCGATGGTAATACTGTCGTCTTTATATTTTTTATCTGAGTTTTCATCTGATTCAGCATCAGTAGTGCGCCGGTCACGCAATTGCAGAATATCTGCTTGAATCTGATGTAATATGGTAGCGGTTTCACCCTGTTCCATTGCCAGAACTTCGGGAGATTCATAGACCGGAATTTCAATACTGGTATGTTCCTGAAGTAAGTATAGAAAGTCTTTACCCTGAGCACCCAAGTTGGATAATAAGGGATTAGTGGTTTCGGCTGCTAATGCTGAATGCTGATCTGTTGTGCCAGGTATGGCCAGGTCATTACTGTTTAACCAGCGGTAAAATTGTTCTTTAGCCTGAGACTTGTCTGTCTTTAAGTCTCCCAAGTATTCCACACAAGGATTAAGGTGGAAAAAATGCACCTGTGTCTGCCGGCCCAGCTCACTAAGACAGTCCAGCCACACGGGCGGTAAGGTATTAATACCAAAGAGACTGATACGTTCTGGTAAATGATGTTGATGTTGTTTAAGCTTACTCATTGCTTCTTTAAGCAGACGAATAGGATGTTGTGTGTCCTGAGCAATCAGTAAACGCCAGATCAATGCCTGCCATTGATCGGCAGTATTGCTGCCAGCCTGATCGATTGGGCTGTCCCCTTTTTCCCATGCCATGATCCAGTCAGGACGAAAAATAAGGTATTGTTCAAATAAATCGGCCAGCTGACAAGCCAGTTGAAAGCGTTTGGCTTCATTACCAGAACAGTAGTTAGTTGCCTCCTGACATAGCGGCTCAGAGATCACCGCATCACTGGCCAGTAGTTCATGTATACGCCAGCTCATGACTTCACGGGTATAGGTGGATTTCTCCGGTACCTTGTCTTTACCCAATACGACTCTGATCTGGTTCCAGAAAAACTGCATGGGCAGACTAAAACTCAGGTTCATACTGATACCGCGACTTTCTGCCAGTTTCAGGTTGAGCCAGTGCTGCATGCCTTTACTTTGTACCAGAATGATTTCTTCGCTGAGAATATTATCATTAGCACCGCTCTGCATTACATGATCTAATAAAAAAACCAGGTTTTCCAGTCGGTTGGCGGGGTAGATATTAATCAAAAAAATTCTCTTTTTTAGCTTGGCGTAGATTGAAATCAAACAGTATCACTAAAGCTCATAGCTGACAATATTTGAGCGAATTATAATCACCTATTGCGATTATTTCCGGCAAAAAATTATTTAATATAAGTATGCTAGAATTATGACAACATTCTCTCATGGAAGTAAATATGTTTAATCCAACGTCGATTCGTGTCAATATTCTCAGTAGTTTTCTTCTTATTACTGGTCTGGTTGCGGCATCATTATTGGGCTTACAATATTATTTCAGCCAGCAAATGGCAGTATCAGCTGTTCACAAAAGTTTTACTCAGGCGGCCAAACGCTTAACTCAACAGATTCAAACCAAAAATGAATTCACAAAAACATCATTATATCTGACAGAGATTTACCCTGACCTGAATTTATCACCATCTAACACCATTAATCTCGATACTATCAAACGCTTTGCCCATAATATAGAACACTCGCAGAATATCTATGCTATTTATATTGGGCAGCCTGATGACGAGTTTTTTGAAGTCATTAATATGAATATTTCAAAAGAGCTTCATAAACCTAAAAAACGCAGTAGCCCATGCAACGACATAATATCCAGCACCAAACTTCTCATAATTGAACTGTTTTTCTCTAGGCTGGA
>JAHXIM010000424.1 GCA_025655635.1 gamma proteobacterium symbiont of Lucinoma myriamae
TATAACATTTCTGGTTGATCTGGTCACTCAAAAGCAGGATTAATTCCTTATATTTCAAATAGATAACATGTTTTTCAGGGTTGACTAAGTAATACACATTTTTACCCATTGATTTAAAAAACTTTGGTGCTGGATAGTATATTTTGGGGGGATTACTTTATTTGAGAGGCTATTAATTTTCTTTGGAATTATCATTAAGTGTTTGCAGGTATTCCAATTTTTCTTTCAGTTTAATTTCCAGACCACGAGACTCTGGTTTATAAAAGCTTGTATCAAATTGGCTGTTCTGTAATTCCGATGGTAAATACGTCTGGCCAGCCGAAAAAGCTTCCGGTTCATCGTGTGAATAGCGATAGTCTTCAGCATAGCCCATTGATTTCATTAATTTTGTGGGAGCATTACGCAAATGAACAGGGACTTCTAGTGAACCGGACTCTTTGGCACAAGCCATAGAGTCTTTAAATGCGGTATACACGGCATTACTTTTTGGGGCTAAGGCACAGTAAACAGCCGCCTGGGCAATTGCACGATTTCCTTCTGCCGGACCTAGACGTTCAAAAGCATCCCAGGCATTCAGCGCAATTTGCATCGCTCGTGGATCAGCATTACCAATATCTTCTGAAGCAATAGCCAACAAACGTCGGGCAATATAAAGTGGATCACAACCGGCATCGATCATGCGCGACATCCAGTATAGCGCTCCATCTGCTGAAGAACCTCGAACTGATTTATGAAAAGCAGAGATCTGGTCATAAAATAAATCACCGCCCTTATCAAACCGTCTATTTGTACCAGAAACTACCTGAGTGATAATATCCGAATTAATACAATTTTTTCCATCATTATTATCAGTTAAGTCCGCCGCAATTTCTAATAAGTTTAATAATTTCCTCGCATCACCGTCAGCTGCAGAAACCAGATGCAGCTTATCATCATCAGCAATATGAATGTGCTGCCTGCCTAGACCACGCTCATTATCCAGCAGCACCAAATCAAGCAAATGAAGTAAGTCATCACTTGACAGTGATTTTAATAAGTAAACTCTCGCCCGTGATAACAAGGCATTATTAAGTTCGAAAGAAGGATTTTCAGTTGTTGCTCCAACAAAAACAAAAGTGCCGTCTTCAATAAAGGTCAAAAAGGCGTCTTGTTGAGACTTATTGAATCGATGCACTTCATCAACGAACAAAACTGTACTTTGTTGATAAACCTGATAATGCTGTTTTGCCTGTTCAATAGACTGACGAATTTCTTTAACTCCGGAAAGTACCGCTGAAATAGAAAGAAACTGCGCTTTTGCATAATACGCAATAAGGCGAGCAAGTGTTGTTTTACCAACTCCTGGAGGCCCCCAGAAGATCATAGAATGTGGTTTGCCGCTTTGCAAAGCCATTCGTAATGGTTTACCTTCACCAATTAAATGAGACTGTCCGATATAATTATCTAAAGAGGTGGGGCGCATTCGATCCGCAAGCGGTGCAAATAATTGGCCATCGACAGAATCACCGTTATCCGTTTGGTCATTTTGTAAATCTAACAAGTCGCCTTGCTTATTCGGCACGAGTGCTGCCTATCACATCAACATCCTCAGGTGGAACAAAGTTAAATTGTCGTAATGCAAAGGGTTTGTTTATCTGAATATGAGAAAATTTAAGTTCGGTGATCTGCCCAAAACTATCATACATAATCATTTGTATTAAAATACTGCCTTTAAAAGCCAATAACACTTTTTCAAATGTCATTTCTTCCTTCTTTGCCCGTAATCGTACCCATTGGTAGCCATCATTTTTTTTTAGCTTTATATCGCTCACATCATAATGTTTGTAAACATTGGTATTACTGGTGAGTAATAAGGCAGGAGAATCGCCGATACTTTCATCAAGTTCTTTTATACTCACTTGTTCTAATTCAACATCATAAATCCAAATTGTCTTACCATTTGAGATGTATTTTTGTTCTGCAGGTGATGTATATTCAAGCATAAATTTATCTGGCCGACTTAAGATAAGGCTTCCGATAGATTGTTCAATGACTTTTCCACGGGTATCTTTGATAGTTTGTTCAAATTCTGTCTGCATACTCTGGGTATTTTGAAAGAATTGATCCAGGATTTTATTTGCCAGGGCTGGGTTAAGAATGCACAATAGAAAAAAGAAAAAAAGAAAAGATATTTTTATCATTTAAAATGCCAGTATTGTAGTAATAGATACGTCTTAGACTCGTTAATATTATACAGGTTCAAGTAAAAAGAAGCAGTTTTTTCATTCTATGGTCACTAAACCATATAAAGCTTGAAAAATACGCTATGCTCTGCTATTTATATATTGTAAACTTAACTATGATGTTTAACTATGGTCTCTAACTATGGCCTTTAAGGTCTGGGAATATATAAAAAATAATGAAATACACCTTTAGACACACCGCTTTTATTGATCATGAGATTGAAGCTAACAATATTGTTGCTGCTAAAAAAAAGTTTTTCTCTGATGTTGCTGAAAGCTCAGAATTTTTTACGACAGCTAAAAAAGTGGTCACAGACGAGCGCATAAAAATATTAAATGAAGATGAAGATCACATCGATACCTTTAATATTTATGATGATGTATAAGACTAATTATTAACCGCTTTTAGCACAACAAACTTATTGTTAGCTGCAATAAATTCATGATTGCCAAAGATTTTTTGTAATTTCAAATGGTAAGCTAAATGTCGGTTTCCCACAATCCATAACTCACCGCCTTTAACAAGCGTCTTTTTTGACTGCTTAAACATTTGCCATGCAATGGCGTCCCCAACCACATATTGCTGATGAAACGGTGGATTACACAAAATAAGATCAGTACTATTTTGAGGGTAATCACTTAATGCATTGGCTGCTTTATAAGTGATATTAACATCTTCTGCTTGCAGATTTGCTTCTAAAGTCATTTTAGCTGAAGCAACCGCCATATAGGATTCATCAATACAGGTGATATTTGCCTTCGGGTAATTTTGTGCAATCTTTAAAGATAAGACCCCATTTCCACAACCTAAATCAATAATATTTTTATAGTTTTTTTCATTGGGTAAATGTTGAAGAAAAAAGCGTGTGCCAATATCCAATTTATTTTTAGAAAACACATTAGCCAGATTGTAAATAATTTCATTCGACTCATCTAATTCATAAGTACTTATGTTAGTCTCAAGCTGGACTGAAGATGACATTACTTTGACTTCGTCCAGTCCTGTTTCCCCTGAATTAACAAACAGCAGTCTGGCTTTTTTCCAGGCCAGTGAAGCCTGCGTTTGTCCAATGCTTTTATTAAGCAATTCCATGGTATTTTTTTGTAGGTTCTTTGCCATAATACCACCAAGGATCAATGTATTAGGATTAACATACTGAGCAACCTTAAGCATTTCATCTTGAAAAAAAGCATAATTTTTGACTTCTTTAAAAAGCACCACATCATAGTGACACTGGAGCTGTTCGGTACTTTTCAACAAGGTTACTTTATCAAGATTCTCGGGACAACATTGTTTAATATTTTGTATGATGGCTTGATGACTAATAACAGAATCACTATAAGAGTCACATGAAAATTGAGCCATAGGGACACTCAGCGCACCGAATGCATCATTAATAATTAAAATTTTTGCATTATCAAGATCAACTTCATCTGATTGATATAATTCAAACAAATGATTGAGCAAATAGCGATCAGCTGAGTTCCAGGCGTATAAATTCTTATCACTATCAGGAATGCGTTTAAGATTGAAATCACCAAAAGGAGTTATCAATTGGTCATTCATAATATTATTTCACCAGGAGCTTGTCCGAGAATAGAAGTCGTAGCGAGGGAAAGCTGTTTTGAGTCAGATTTTTTTATCATTTGAAGCCAATAGTTGTTCTATTAAATGAAAATGATAGGGAAATCTGGCCAAAACCAGCTTTTCCGCAGTAGACTTTCTATTCTCGGACAAGCTCCTATGCTTATACATTAAAGTCCCCGCTTCATAACTCTTTTTTACCTTTAATCCCTAACTCCTGAATCACCTTAGCTCTTGATATAAGATTACCATTACCACTAAAGAGGCGGTTATGAGCCGTATTATAGCTGCTTTTAGCTCTATCTAACTGGAGACCAATGGCTTCGAGTTCTTCGACGAATAAGGAGAATTTGTCAATCATATCTCCTGCTCGTCTGGCAATTTCTTCAGCATTAGATTGTTGCTTATCATAACGCCAGAAGTTTTCAATAGTGCGCACAGTGGTCAATAAAGTGGTTGTACTCACGAGAATAATTCTCTTTTGAAAGGCGGCAAAAACCATATCAGGATCTTCATTAATTGCCAGCATTAATGCCTGCTCTATAGGCACAAACATTAGAACAAAATCTAAACAATGCAATTCACTAATAGAAGAATAATCTTTATCAGAAAGCAGTTTAATATGATTTTTTAACGACTGAACATGACTCTTGAGCGCAGATTTTTGTTCATTTTTATCAATAGCGGCAGCATATTGAGCATAGCTTTTTAAGGATACTTTCGAATCAACTATCACTGTTTTTTTATCCGGTAAATTAATCACCACATCAGGACGTAACAGGTGATTATCCTCACCACGAAAACTGGGCTGTATTTGGTATTCAAGATCCTTGCGTAACCCACTACTTTCCAGCAGATTTTCTAATACCATTTCGCCCCAATTACCCTGAAACTTTACATCTCCCTTCAGTGCCCGGGTTAAGTTAACGGTATCTTCACTTATCCGTTGATTCAACGAGGACAGATGAGTTACCTGATTAACAAGTGAAACTCTGTCTCGTGACTCAATTTCATGAATTTCTTCCACTTTTCGTTTAAATTCAGTAAATTGATCTTTAAATGGATTCAGTAAATGGGTGATTTCCTGTTGGTTAGATTGTTTCAACTGCTGAGAGTTTTGCGAAAAAATTTTAGTGCCTAACTGTTCAAACTGTTCTAAAAGTTGATGTTTTGCCTGCTCAAGATTTTCAATAATTAAATGCGCTGCTTTTAATCGTTCTTCAGACTTAATCTGAACCTCAGATAACTGCTTCTGGTATTGGTAAGCTTCATCTCGTAATTGTTGAGACTCTTCAAGAGATTTTTCCAGTGCTTCCTTATAATCATTGATTTGTGCAGCACGAGTCGCATAAATGGCTCTCAGTTCATTCATTTTGGACAGTTCATCAACTTTTGTTAAAAAAGCACTTTCCTTATCTGCTAACTGGTCATGTAAAATATCCAGTTCATTTTCAATATTTTGTAATTCATGTTCCAGAATTTTACGTTCTGACTCATATTGAACTTGCAATGTATGGGTATTTTGTTGAAGTAGACGGGAAATTTTTGAACGAGACAGCAGCCAGAAAAAAATAATGCCGGTAAAAAAACTCGCAGCTGATGCTAAAATAATGTTAATTAATGTTTGATCTATTTGCATTTATTTAAAACGAACAAAGGATTTAGCCAGACTTGAGATAAAATAGGCAAGCCCGGCAACCAGAATAATAGTTGCTCCTGCCGGTAAATCAGGCTCATAGGATACAAAAAGTCCCGTCGATGTAAAAATCATACCTAACACTGAAGCCAATAACATCATCATACCAATTGAATGTACATATTGTTTAGCAATCGCCGCTGGTAAGGTTAATAAGGCAATAACAAGAATAAGGCCGACAACTTGGATCAGAAGCACCACGGTAATCGCAATCAGACACAATAGTAATAAATAAAAGAGATTAACATTAATACCACGCACAGTTGCAAATTCAATATCAAATGAAATTGCAACCAATTGTTTATAAAATGCGGCCACAAAAACAATGCTGATGATATCAAGCAAGAGCATAATAAAAAGCTGTTCATCTGAAATAATCAGAATATTACCAAATAGAAATGACATTAAATTAGCGTTATAACCATCTGATTTACTTATAAATATAATACCAATGGCCATTCCAACAGCCCAAATAGCCCCAATAGTTGTATCTTCCTGATGTTGCCATTTGAGTTTTATGACACCTATAATAATGGCTGCCAGCAATGCGGCTATAAGTGCACCAGCAAAAGGATTAAGGCCAAGATAGTAGGCGATCCCCATTCCTCCTAAAACAGAGTGAGCAATTCCTCCCGCCATATAGCCAATGCGGTTAACGACAACAAAACTGCCGGTCAGGCCGCAACCAATACTAGCCAGAATACCGCCAAGTAAAGCGTTTTGTAAAAATGACTGAGTTGCTAAAGTATTAAAAAATTCTAACATGAAGGTTTTTTTGGACCTATGAGTAATTAATGATGGTGGTGAACTTCACTAACATGACCACCATATAAAGTGTGAATAGTATCACTGGTAACTGGTGTAGAATCATGACAAACCAACGTTTTATTAAGACAAAACACCTTATTAATATAGTCTGAAACAAAGCCGATATCATGTGAAATAATTAATATCGTCATTCTTTCATTGATAGCCTTAAATATATCAAATATATCTTTTTCAGCCCGTTGATCAATGTTTGCAGTCGGTTCATCCAGGAGCATAATTTCCGGCTCTGCAGCTAATGCACGTGCAACCAGTACTCTTTGCATTTGTCCACCTGACAGGGACTGTATTGAACGCTGGGCAAGATCAATCACTTCTGTTTCCTGCATGACCTTTTGAGCTATAATTTTATCTTCCTTGCAGTAACGTCCAAAACAAGAACTTACACCAAGCCTTCCCTGTAATACGGTATCTTGAACGGAAATTGGAAAATCGCTGTTAAAATTAGCGTATTGGGGTACATAGCCTATTGCTTTACGCTGCCTCTTTGCAGGCTCTCCAAAAATAGAAATCTTACCTGATTGCGGTTTATATAAACCCAGAATTAATTTTAACAAACAGGTTTTACCACCTCCGTTAGGGCCAACCAGGCCGGCAAAATCACCTTGTTCGATACTCATATTGATATTTTCAAGAATTGATAAATTCTCAAAAGAAAAATTAAGATCGGTTATTTCAATGGCTGTTTTAGTCATAGTTTTAGTCACAATAGTCCATTAAAAAAGTGCCTTATTTATTTTTTCAGCGATATCTTTCATATTCGTTAAATAATCCAAAGCCAGGGGATCAATAATAAGTAATTGAGCATCAACAGAGCGAGCAATCGTCTGAGGGATGACTTTATTAAATTGTTTTTCGATTAAAATGTATTTCACTTTTTTATCTTTAATTCGATTAATAACTTGTGAAATTTGCTTTGCTGAAGGTTCTTTACCATTAGTTTCTATAGCTATCTGTGTGAGTCCGTATTGTCTTGCAAAATAAGAAAAAGCCGGATGAAAAGTAACAAACTTTGATTTATTATTATCTTTAAAAAGCAACAACAATTCATTATGTAATACATTAATTTTGTCATGTAATACATTGTAATTATTTAAAAAATATTTTTTATTTTGTGGTGATATTCGAGATAATTCAGCAACAATAATTTTTGCCTGTTCAAGCAGTAAAACAGGTGAAAGCCAGGTGTGCGGATCATAAGAATGCTGGTGTCCGGGCAATAACACATGATTGTCATGACTACTCGAATCATTTTCTGCAGGTTGCGTTTTTACAATTGAAATATCATCATTTAGCGAAGCAACACGCTTTATCCATATTTGTTCAAAAGGCATGCCTATGGTAAAATACACATCTGACTTTGAGTAGACAGACATCACTTTAGGTGAAGGTTCAAAAGTCGCCGGAGATTGACCAGGTTTTACCATAACATTGACATTTACTCGATCTCCGCCAATTGTTTCCACCAGATATTGTTGCGGCAGGATAGAAACAAAGGCTTCTATCTTGGCAGAATGAGCCAGGGAAGAGAAAAGAATAAAGAATATTAAAGTGTATAATTTCAAATAGTTATTCATACTTATTAATTCTTATTAATTCTTATTGATAGGTTTAATTCTTATTGATAGGTTTAATTAGTGACTCCATTGGCAGCACCAGTAACTGCGGATCAACGCGGCGTTTAAAAATATTCATACGCCAGTCAAGATGTGCTCCGGTAACACGCCCTGTTGCTCCCACTCGGGCAATTAAATCTCCCTGTTTGACTACATCCCCTTTATTGATTAATAACTCACTTAAATGCAAAAAGGTAGATGAAAGCCCATGACCGTGATCCAAAATAATAGTACCTCCGGAAAAAAACATATCCTGATGTGCCAGAGTGATCACACCCGAAGCAGGAGCAACCACATTGCTGCCCGCTGGTGCCGCCACATCAACACCAAAATGTGGACGCCGTGCTTGACCATTTAGTATGCGCTGACTACCATAAACACCACTGATGGGTCCAATAGCCGGCCAAATAAAAGTTTCCAGATAATCAGAACGCTCGTCATCTCGTTTACGAGCTTGTGCTGCCTGCGCACTCTCTTTTCTAATACGGGCCAATACTTCTGGTTTTCTTGGTGAAACCTTTGCTTTGGGCAAGCCGTCTATACGTTGAATTTTGTAATTTCTTTTTTCAATCTTGATATCTTTACTTATTTTTTCTCCATCCGGTGCCGCTATGGATAGATTAACACGTATAGGTTCATCACTGCTAAAACCAATAATAAAATTACCCTCTGGTGAAACACGAATAGCTTGTTTATCAAAAGTCACCTGACTCCCTGGTACGGTTTTTCCTATAACGATACCACCCTGGACAAATTGACCTTTTAGGGATATTTTGTCAGTAATAGATATCACTGCCTCTGAAGCACTCAGATTGAGTGAAAAGCAACATAAAACAATCAGAGCCATAAAGGGAATAATAGACTTATTGTTCAAAGGCGGCCTATATAATTAAGGGAGAAATAATATAATGAAAGTGCAGGTAGTAAACAATAGGTAATTGTATACTATTTTTGCTTTTGTGATAAGTAGATTGTGGGTGAATCTTTTAAGAATTCAATCGATTCACCCGATAGGCTCAGTGAGTTTTTTTAAGACTCAAATCGTCCTTTGCGTAATCGTTGAGCTTCCATAATCTCAATCTCATGCGCACCGGAATAAACCACTTTGCTATTTGGTACAAAATCAATATCACTATCAAAACGTTCGTAAGGTACACTATTGAGTATAGTTTTCATAGCGTTCAGTCGAGCCTGATATTTATCATTTGAACGAATAATGGTCCAGGGTGCTGAAGCGGTGTGAGTTTTTCTCAACATTTCATACTTAACATTAGTAAAATCATCCCAACGTTCCTGTGCCTGAACATCTACTTCTGATAATTTCCATTGTCTTAGAGGATCGGTTTTGCGACGATTAAAACGTCGGTCCTGCTCATCTTTGGTAACACTAAAATACAATTTAACCAAAATGGTACCTTGCCTAACTAAGTCTTTTTCAAAACCGGTAACACCTTTCATGAAGTTTTTATATTCAGTGTCAGTACAAAAACCAAAAACAGGTTCAACCATAGCACGGTTATACCAGCTTCGATCAAATAATACGACTTCACCACCACACGGCAGTTGTCTGATATATTTCTGGAAAAACCATTGTGTTTTTTGCTCTTCAGTCGGTTTACCTAAAGCAACAATACGATAGTGTTTTTCATTCATGTAACGTGTAACACGACGAATAGTACCACCCTTTCCAGAGGCATCACGACCTTCAAATAAAATGATCATACGCTTTCCGGTATCTTCAAGATACTTTTGCATTTGAATCAGTTCAGCCTGATATGGTTTTAAAGATTGCTCTAATTTGAATTTTTTGACCGCTTTAGAATTACCTTTTTTTAAAACAGCATTTTCTTTAATCAGTTGTTCATTTTGCTTGATTAAGTCTTCCAATGTTAATGCAGATTCAGTCATTAATTTGAGCCTCCTAAAATAATTAATTTCATAAATAATAACACATCGCTATTGCTTTAACATTGACTTATATTAGTTAATGTCATTCACTTAATCCACATATTCAGAATATTCCTACAAAACAAATGAAACGGGAATGTATAATGCTATAATTTTAAATTCTAGTGTCTATCATTACTTTCAGGATTGATTTCATGCCCCATAGCAACCCACTGATTAATTTGCTTGTTGACAATGACAAAGCAGAAGAATTAAAGCAGCAGTCAGAACATTTTCCCTCTATTACATTGACCAAGCGTCAATTATGTGATCTTGAAATGCTCATTAATGGTGGTATGTCGCCCTTAACTGGTTATATGGATAAAAAAACCTATGACTCAGTCATTCAGACCACTCGTTTACCAGATAAGCAATTATGGCCCATACCGATTGTTTTAGATATTGATGCGAAAACTGCTGCCAAATTAAGTTCTGGTGCATCAGTGTTCCCCTTTTAACTCAACCTCGGAACTAATCGGTTCATGAGAGCACTCATAAGGTTCGCCAAAGACTTACCTGTCATAATTAG
>JAHXIM010000087.1 GCA_025655635.1 gamma proteobacterium symbiont of Lucinoma myriamae
TTATTTTTTTGGAGATTAGTGTTGACAATGCTCATGTTCATTTTTTAGTTCAGTCAGTGTTCATGTATAGCCAAAAAAAAATAGTACAGATAATAAAGAGTATAACAGCAAGAGAAATATTTAGACGGGTTCCTTCAGTGAAGAAATAACTCTTGGGAGGTCAATTTTGGACGGATGGATATTATGTCAGCACAGTTAGGGAAGCATGGTAATGAAGATATGATAGGCAATTACGTAAAGAATCAAGGGGAAGAGGAAAATCCTTACAAGACACTTCATAAACAAAAGTCTGATGATGAACAATTGACTCTATGGTAGCTTCCCATAATACCCCGGAGCTTGCTGCGGGGATTGATTAAATTACTGAATTGCTGTAATATAGAATATATTATGTGCGCTGTCTTTAAGTGCAAGCTTGTGTGAAGAGACATAAAGGCTTACTTGATTGAGAAGAAAATGATGAACAAATTTCAGTTATTCCTCGTGTGCGTTTTTGCTTTTGTGTTGGGAACGCAATGTGTCGCTGTACCTTTAGAAAAGTCATCAACGATTGATGATAAGGAAATAGCAAGTGGCAATTTCAAGGATAAGGCTTTGAAAGATTTTAATGGGCCCGGAGGATTGACCAATGGGGATGTGGACTTAAAAACAGGCAAAATAAGATTATCCCTCCCCTTAGGTGGGGTTGCTGGTAGCAGTCCATCCGTTAATATCTCCCTGAAATATAACTCCAATTTTGCCTTGAGAGCTGCCCAGGTCTGGAATGATGAGATTCAGTCTAGCGAGGTTGGTTTGGGATGGGGGATTTATTCTAACAACCAGAATCTTTTGCCCATTCGTAGAAATACTCATGGAACGGGTACTGATCTTGATGACACTTTTTCACTAGGTGGGTCGCCTTTGGAATTGGTGATCGAAGGAAAGAGTGATGGCGTAAAGCGTTTCAAATATGCTGTTTTTCATTCCCTGGATACAATCCTCTTTTATGAGCCAGAGGGTGAAGCATCCTATTGGGTTGTTATCGATGAAAATGGACAGAAATCCATATATGGTGGTGACGTTGCGGAAAAGGTTGACCTTGAACAACTCAGCAATCAATCGCTTAAGAATGCATGTACCATTCTTACGAATGGTACGGATCCTGCCATATCTGATTGTTATACGGGGTCTGTTGAGCTTGGAGTGAAGTGGGGATCATGGATTGGGGCTAATTATAGTTATAACTACCAAGATTATAATCAGGATCAATTTCCCATAACGTGGAATTTGAGCTCGGTAGAAGATAACTGGGGGAATAAAACCACTCTGCAATATATTCAGCATGTCCAAAATGTTGGCGGTGATGTAAATGCCAAATGGTTTACCAAGGCGAGTTATCTATATCGGATTGACAGTAAAAACGGAGAGTCCACGCAGTTTTGGTATTGCGCACGGGCGATGTACCAAAAATATAGTGGCGATGAGAGTCAGGGATGGGGTGATTGTGACAACATAAAGGGTCTGCGCTACGCGGATTTTGCGGATGTAAAAACAAAAAATATTGAACCTGATTCATATCAGGAACGTTATTCTGTTTTATATCTCGGTAATGTAGGAAGTTTCGTGGCTGGTGATAATGAGGAAAGCTTAAAGCAAATACATGATTTATCCTACCATTATGCTGTGCCGGGGCAAGATGCCAGCATGGCAAAGTTGATGCTTGACTCAGTTTCGAAATATCAAGTTAGTCATGAGCATTTAGATATAAAGAGAAGAGAAGGTGCGCCGCCATATCATTTTTTTTACTATGGTGAGGAAGAGGGGGTATATATTACTCGTTCTGGGGCAGGTTCGGACGGAAAAGATAACCAAAAACCTCATGATGCTGACAGTGGGGCAGTTTATGGTGTATTAAAATCGTATGTTACTCCAAATGGAAAAAAAACGGATTTCAAATACAAGGAAAAGACGCTTAATTCTATTGCTCAGTCTGTAGCTCTGCCTACGAATCTCACAGGAGATCGCAGGGTTCTCTTTAGTGATGACTATGCTTTAGTTTTCGGAGAGACAGGAAGCTCGATATTTACCTGGACGGGAAGGGGTTGGGAACAAGAAAATCTGGATTTAAAAATCAAGTATGAATGCGATTCTTTGACAGGTAATTACTGCCAGGGTGCCGTCCTTCTCAATAATGGCATGTTTATTTTGGGCGAGGATAATAATCTGTATCAGATTATGCGTGACAAACTAAACCTTCGCTGGAAGGAGAAGAAAGTTGCCCTAAAATCAGTAGATGTTTTCAAATCTACTGATAAATTGCTGGCTGTCATCAAGCAGGATGGCGCACGTCAGGTTTTAACGATTGGCTCCAACGGAGATCTTGACTCCATCTACGTTGGCAAGAATGATCATGGGTTTTACGCTAAGAGCCTTGCGGTTTCAAATCATTACGTCGCTTTTATGGGTATGGGCGATGGTATGATTCTCGAAGGTCTGGAATACAATAAGTACGATAACTCAGTACATAAAACACAGACAAGAGTCAACGAGACTGCTCTAAATCACGGTGAATTTACAGACTATCAGCAATACTATAAAACAAGTGATGCCGACCGTGACATTGATATTTTTAACAAAGTAGTTCATGGCAAGATGATCAGTGCAGATATGCCCATGTTGATTAGAAAGGGTAAGCTTTATTTATTTCCGAGAGCTTACTCAAAACAGCAAATTTTTACTTGCGAGACGGATTGGGGTGACTGCACTAAAGGTCAGTACCACAACAATATTGCAGTTCTTTCAAGGGAGATAGTAGGTTATAACTTTACTAGTGGAAAAGGATTTTCCTACGATACTATCAATCCGAAACCACCTTCAACTATTCCATTCAGTCCATTTAATGTGAAAGACACAGGGGAAGGATCCATGTGTATTGGTTCTGATGGTGATGCAAAGTCAAGCTGGCAGAGTTATGGTTCCATTACTGATTGGGGTATCAATGTTTCACATTACCTAACAATAATAGGGCCTGTTACCTATAGAGATATGAAGTGTTCCATCGCTAAAGGTACCACCTTGAGATTCAAGAAATCGATAGGAGTTTGTACCTTTAGCGATGGACATCAAATATCAGTTCAAAATGGAGATTCACAGAAAATCCAGGAGTGTGGATTGGGAACATTTACAGCGGTGGGCATGGATTCTAGCATCCTGGCCAGCATGACAGGAGAGTTCCAAGCTTTATTTTATGCTTACGACCCTAAGGAGGGTAAATGGTTTAGTCTGGGTAATCAGCCCAAAGGTTCATACATACAAGAGAAAAAATCAAGCGGCCCTAACGGATGGGAAATAGCAGATACTGTTTTTGGGTTAGTGACCATGGTTGGCACTGTGATATTTGCGCCAGAGGCAGTGCCAGCTATGCTTGGTCTCATGCTTGCTGATGGGTTTCTCAAGTATGAAATAATGATCCACACCCCCAAAAGCACTTATAGTATTGATCTTGCTTCAACCTCTCTTGGAACACGTTACCTGAATGATGCGGACACACTGTGGTATGTAACGCATGATGGCAAAATTGAAGCATTGGGAGCAGAAGCAGAGAAAGAAGTATCTGTTCTTGTGGGTTTGGGGGGTTATGATCTAATTTCTCGCAATAGTAGCACTGGTGCTGTATTTATTCCTTTCACCGCAAAAAAACCTGACGGTACATGGGGTACTTTTGTTCGAATACTCAGAAATGGGCAACTTGGAAAATATGTTTCTGTATTGAGTGGCAACGGCGGCAGTATACAAATTGTCGAGGATAAGAACGACAGTTTTGGTGCATCATATACTGGTGCTTTTGTAACTTACAAACAAAACAATGGCAAAAGTCTTCTCGGTTCCACGGGGGAATGGTATTTACATAGATTTATTGGTGATAAAGCATCTGGATCGCCGGTGGATTATGTCGCATCCAAGGTGATTGTTAATGATGGCCTGGCTCGATACACAACTGACTATGAATACAATGGAGATAATGCTGCATTTAACGCCATTCCTATATATGGCGATGTCACAACATACCCTGGAGGTAAGGATTCTGGAAATGGTTATAGACGGACATTTTTCTATACGGGTAATGAAGATGAGGTCGTTCTGTATAAAAACGGAGGTGCCGTCAAGAAAAGCAATGTCAGAGATATAACGATTGTATTGGGTAAAGTCTATAAGATTGAGGATTACACGGGGGGATCGAAAGATCCTGTCTACATGAAAAGGGATATCTATGTCGTTGATGATACCAATAACGCAATAAGCCTCAACGTTGCGAGTTCTGAAACATTGATTGATGGCGTGGCATCTAAGGTGGAATATGAATATAACAGTACAACACGTCAGATTATGAGGGTTAGTAGACCTACCAGGATATATAATAATTTTGAAGATTTTCAGAATATTTATAACGATAATAAATTAGGTGCTAATGTCAAAACAAATGTTACGGAGTATCGCTATGCGTGGGAGTCGAATACCGCCATAAAAAACGCCAATCTTTATAATCTTGTTGAACAAAAAACGGAGTCTATCAGGATTGATGGAAAGGCAGTCAATGCACCAGATGTGCAAGTGTTTTATCAGTATAAAGACTGGACAGGTAGCGCTGCATACGCACTCCAGTGTGTTTATAAAAACACCGAAAATGAAAGAAATTTAAGTGCTCCAGTTACTAATTGCATAACGCCTCCTAGCCCAAGTGTCGGTAAATGGCATCTGTCTAATGAGATCCTGGGCAGAAATGATGATGGCAGTATTACTAAGTCGTTTGTGCCCTATCGTAACAGCTATACTATGACCAATTATGTAACACATGATGAGGTGCGCTACCCCATTTCTGTATTTACTAGTCAAGGCGATACCTCTGATTTGAACTTATATTATGGCGCAGAGAAGTATGAGGATATCAAGTCGACAAACTTATCATTGTCAAACGTATCCGCCGACAGTATGGATAGCTTCTCTGGAAACAGCTCCTTGGTATTTAATGGTGCAGGCGGAAGCGTATCGTATCGTTATTCTTCGTCCCAATCGGTTGTGGCGCATATCGGGTTTTGGTTAAAAATTTCGCAGGTGTCTGGTAAATGTAATTTTAATCAAGGCGATTATACGGAAGAGATTAGCGCAGCTAAATCAGGGGGATGGCAGTATTACCAGCACATTGTTGATAACAATGCTTTCAGGTTTGAATTGGCTTGTACCGATCATGCAAGGATTGATGATATAACTATTCATCCGGTAAGTGGCGGAATAAAATCGTACGTTTATGATTTTTCTGGATTGAGGGTGACTGGGCGTCATTCCACTGGAGGTAATAATGTGCACCATGTGTATGATAAGTACGGTAGAGAGAATTATTATTATTCCGTTGCCAATGATGATACAGGAGATATAAAGCTTAATGACGATCAAATGGTAGGTTTCAGTCGCTGGAAGGGAAATGGATTTGCTACTAACGACGAATTACCAACTTATAATATCAAGTATCCTAATAGCACAACCAAAATACAGTTGCGTGAGTCAAAGGGTACGTTAATTAAGCCAGCAGGTCATTCTAGCGAATTTACGGCAGATGGCAGTAGTATGTATCTGAAAACATATCTAGATACTTCTACTATAGATCCTAATGATAGACTTGCGATAACTTCTGTGTCAGGGCATAACATAGCTACGGTATCGTTTGGTTCAAGCGACAGTTTAGTCATAAAAGTTCAGGACAAGGTGGAATATAAAGATGATTTGTCCTCGGAGATTAATAATATATCCATAGCACTTATTGATGATGCACTTATTGTGTGGGCAGGAGACAAGCTATTAATCTCATATAAAGGGATTAAGTTACCAGACGAGGAATATCAAATATCGGTTCAAGTCGATCATTCTGGGATTTACTACTCAAAATACCCTCAGATTACGACCGCTTATCGAGATGCAATGGGGCGAGGTATTCAGCTTCATAGTCTTGATAGTGATCAAGGAAATGTTTTTGATAGAATGAAGGGGTATGTTTATGATGGATGGGGGAAACTGGCCCTATCCACAAGGGTGTCCGCGCCTAATCTTCTTGCTGAGTCCCGCTGCAACGATCTTAATGGGCAAAAGATGTTGCTCGGTTATTGTAGTTGGTTGGTGGACTATCCTGATGACTGGTCAAAAATAAAAACCGATGGCATAACAGGCCATGTAAAGGACTATTGGGATAATCAGAAGGAGTATGCATCTGTCGATGCAGATAGCGATGGTGCCTTTTCATTTTTACACAACGAACAAATTGCATCTCCGTATACACGCTTGAAATCCGCTACTGGTGGGTTTGGGAAGATGTTTAATGGATCAGATCCTGTAGGAAGTCACAAGTATAGTTACCATGATGAGCAAACACAGGAATGGCTTGATGGGTTGTTAAGCGAGGATCCTGAAATCAAAAAAGATTTATCCTTCTTGTCGAAGAAAAAATCCAGTAATAAATTTGATAACAAACTTACCTTAGACATACAGACAGCTACGGATACAGCGGGCAGTCTGTACCTCGAGAGAAGGAGCGGTAGCGACAATGGAGATCAACCAGGATCGGAGCGTGTGCTGTTGTCGTATAAGAATTATCCTGTTGGTCAGGGTCAACCTGCATATTCTTTGACTCGATACTCACCAAGTGGCTTTTCGCGAAAGTCTAATTTGCCTCCCATACCGGCTAGAATCAGGCTCAATCATGATTTGACGAGTGCGAGTGATTATTCAAAAGAATGGAACCTTGTCTATCTTTCAGTATCTCTGGATGGCCAAAGATACTGCATATCATACCCAAGAAAAGACGCTAAAGTTATAAACTACACGGACTTAGAGTTTGAGTATAGGTTAACAGAAAAATGTCCATTGGCTAGTGACGTCCCTACGTCAGAAGACGACTACACGAGCAGATGGAAAAAAGGTTCAGATTACCCGAACTATTTTCTTTCTCTTTATAGAGGAAAGCACAAGGACGTCAAAGATGGAGTGCTCATTCAGATCCAAAAGGTAGAAAAGAGGGTAATGAGGTTAATAGAAAATGGCGGGGGGCTATATAGTGAAGGAAGGGGTACTCCTGTAAATATAAGTAGAGATGAGAATTATTATCTAAGAGATGATCAATCTGACAAATGTTTATTCTATGATTCTCCGAGCAAAAAAATACTCTATAAGGAATGCGACAAGCTGAAAATGTTTGAGATGAATAATAGCTTCTCTGAGCGAATAGAATCTTATGGATTTGCTGGTGTATCTGTCACAGAAGAAACAGATACTGTTGGAAAAACGTACACTTTTAATGATGTTAATGGCCGTCCGCGTTTTATTTGTGATAATCATTCGGTAAAAGATAACTCTAATGGTTGCACTTACTACCAATATGATTATTTAGGCAGGGTGGTAGAGACAGGCGTGTTGAAGAATATAAAGGGCGATGTCAGTCGTTATTTAGCATTGACTGATGACGAAAGTTTCCCATCAAGCACGGAATCATGTGTGAAACGCAAGTATTATTATGACTCTGCGTTCGATCTTGATAAGGCCTTTGATGGCCAAGAAAGGTCGTTGGATTCGGGTGCAATCATACAGAAGAATAACCTTTCTGGTCGTTTATTTGCCATTGCCGATTTTGGGATGAGCATTCCAGATCGCCCTGTTGAAAGTTGTGGGGAATCTATCGACCCGGTTACAGTTTATTACGCCTGGAACATAGGGAACCAATGGGATGGTAACAATGTTAAAGGGTCAGCTGTAGAAAATATTGAACAAGGTATGTTCACTTTCCGTAATGCCTATTACCAAGCATTACCTGGAGTGATTAAACTTGTCTATCCTAGTTTGAATACAGAACAATTCGAGATTAGAGATAAGCAAAAGGCTGTGCTGCATTCTTATGATTCATTCAACAAGCTAACAGGGATTTGTGAATCGCAGTCAGCTTTGTCAGTATGCAAACCATCAAAAGTTTATACTCATAATTATAGGCACTTTATTAACGGTGCTGTTAAGTCATACGAAATTCCAAACATTAATGCACAGCAATCCTATCTTTACGATAGTGACTTTCGTCTGAGAGAAATAAAAACGGTGGATATGGATGATGGTAAAGAGATATTTCATGAGCAATTGTTCTATGAAAGAGACAGTGAGGGAGCAAAGGGACACCAGGGAAATAAGGTGGTAACGGTGAAATATAGTGGCAAATATCTAGATGTAGGACTGGAAAGCTACGCTTATCAGTATAATTATGCTTACGATATTCATTCTCAGCTTTTCTCTGCGATCAGGACCAGTAATGATGGTGCACTCTTAAGGTTCGATTATCAATATGATGCTAACGGCAATCTCTTAAGTAGTGATGAATCAAATGGAACGTCCGTTAAGAAGCAAACTCATTCGTACTATAATGATACAAATAGGGTCAGAAGTATCACAGTATTGGATGCTCAGGGTGCACAAGCTGCGGCTGAATATGAATACGATGATGCTGCAGCCCCCTCTGGGGCAGTGGCGAAGATTATTCGAACAGAGCATGGTAAAACAGAGACTATCAAGTTTCAACGTGAACCAAGAACTGGGCAGGTTCTTAGCAGGACCGTAACGAGCGCTGAGGGGGAGGTAGAAAAGACTAAATATACCTATGACCCTATAGGCAGACTGCTTGAGACGGAGGTCAGCAAAGATGCGAAAGCTTCAAGATAATGCCTTTTATTTGTCGTTATTCTGCTTTTTCAGCATTTTGCCCTGCCTAACGAACGCAGCGAGTACTGAAAGGTTTTATTATGGTAACGACAAGTTACACCCTCTGATAGAGGAAGACCTCTCATCTGGGCAACAATGTCACATTCTTTCTCTTGGACATGGCGTAAGGGTCAAGGATTGCGGAGATCACACCAACTACTTCCTTGCCGATCACCTGGCCTCCGTTCATGCGGTCATTGACGACAAGAAACAAGTTGATCTTTCCTGTGAATATGGTCCCTATGGGAAAAATCGCAGGGCCAGTAATGATGAGCGGTGTAAATACACAGGTACCTATCAATGGGACTCCGCTTCGCGTTTATATAAGTCTCCCGGCCGTGTGTACGATCCGGCAGGCAAGAAGTTTTTAAGCCAGGATCCAAACAAGCAGTCCTTTAGTCCCTACACTTATACAGCAGGCAACCCGATTGGCATGTATGATCAAAGTGGCAGCATGTTTACTAGTTTTGAGAATTTACCTGATGAAATGATTGATTCTATAGCAAGAATGACAGACTCAAAGACATTTAAGAGCTTGAGGGGTGTATCAAAACAAATTAAAAGAGCAACCCTTCGTGAAACCAAAAGAAGGATTTTAAGAAATATGGATGAATTAACTTTGCAGGACCATGTGGCAGAATATGCAGATCCTGCTGATCCTAAGCCTCCTTTTGTAAGTCATAGAGAACTATCTAGAGAGTTAGAGTCCAGGAAAAGAATCGTATCTGGAAAGCTGAAAAAATTAAAATTTAATATCGACGTGGATGAGCATGGAAGGGTAATAGAGGGGGCAATACTTAAAGTATCAGACTTTCCTCCAAAATCGGACACTATAAGTAATATGTTGACTGTAATGAGCGCGGGTAATATATCGTATGATGATAATCTGGCCAAGATTAATCTTGGCTCTACTAGCACTGATCCAGAAATATTGATGGACATGCTTGAAGCTTCAATGATAAGAAGAGCTGAGCCTGTATCCAGGTTAGATCTTATAAGTGGTGAGGAATCTTATATAGGATTACGTGAACGCTTTTCGACTTTCTTCACCGAGTTACCGTAGGTATGAAACTTTTGGGTTCTGTCGCAAATAAATGAAAATCACATAAAAACTGACCATCTTTAATTTTTATGCTGCCAGAGAATAAAATAATTCTGCAGGAGACAAATCGTCTCCTTCCATTTGCCCTTTTTTAATCATCTTCATCAGTTCGATACCCGCCAAAGTTTTCTGAGCACTGTGGAAGTTTTTGAATCCCAACATAGGGCGAGTGATCCGTTTTATGTTTCGGTGATCCTGCTCGATAATTGTAGCGCGCAAAATTACCATCGTACAATTTCCAAAATTATTTATCATACGATTTAGCTAAAATCCCACCATTTAGTACTTATCCCTTTGATTTATTAGGATTGTTGTACCATTTTTAATAGGTTATCGGGATCGTTTTGGCTAAAAAATAAGAATAGTTTTCACACAGTCTGGGGCGTTTGGCATAAACCACCCATTCTTTTTGACGTAAAGGCTTTAACCAACGGGTAAATGCTTGATGGTCTTCAATAGACTTTAATTGTGTACGCCCGTCATGGGCATAAACTAATGGGGTGTAAGTCCCCTGTAGGAGGATCACCGCTATGTAAATTGTATCCAACCATT
>JAHXIM010000090.1 GCA_025655635.1 gamma proteobacterium symbiont of Lucinoma myriamae
CAATTTGATTAGGAACAATAAAATTACAATTAATGTTGTACGATAATCTATCGATTCATGATGATTATCTTTTTTCAGGATCGACTAATTAGCTAATAAAATAATTCGACACCAAGCCTTAATAAGGATCAATTTTTACATGTTCAACTTTTTTTCATTAGGTCAAAGTTTTTCTCATGGTGTGCATCCGCCGCATCATAAAGAGCAGACAGAAGACTTGCCTATTCAACGAGTGCCTTTTGTAAGCCGTTATGTCATGCCTCTGGGGCAGCATATCGGTATTCCGGCTGAGCCTGTTGTAAAAGTTGGTGACGCGGTACAACGTGGTCAATTAATTGCTAAACCTAATGGTTTTATCTCAACTGCTTTACACAGTCCTGTTACCGGAAAAGTAACAGATATTGGTATGCATCGCTATGTTGACGGCTCTTTTAAAGCGGCTATAGAAATTGCTGCCGATCCCTATGCTACACAACAGTTTACTCTTTCTGCTGAGCAGCCTGTAAGAAAGGTTGAAGAGTTGTCCATTGGTGACTTTATTAATACTGTGCAGCAATCCGGTATTGTCGGTATGGGCGGTGCGGCATTTCCCAGTCATGTTAAATATTCAATTCCTGACGAGCAGCAAATTAATGATTTACTGGTTAATGGTGCTGAATGTGAACCCTATTTAACCAATGACCATCGTTTAATGGTAGAACGACCTGAAGCAGTATTAAGAGGTTGTGAAATCTTACGCCAGCAATTGGGTGCTGAACGGGTTGCCATTGGTGTGGAAAAAAATAAACCGGAATCTATTAGTCAATTACAGCAATACCTGACTGCAGATATGCCCATTGATATTGTCCCTCTGGAAGTAAAATACCCTCAGGGTGCAGAAAAAATGCTTATAAAAAGCATTTATAACAAAGAATTACCGGCAGGGAAGTTACCCAGAGATATTGGTATTGCCGTTAATAATGTCGGTACAATTGTTGCCTTAGCCGATTACTTTGAGCATGGTATGCCTTTAATTGAACGCATTGTGACATTAGCAGGCCCGGGTGTTGAAGAACCGGCTAATTTAATTGTGCCTATCGGTACACCCATACGTGATGTGCTTGAATTTGCCGGCGGTCTTAAAGATCAGACCAGAGAAGTGATTATGGGCGGCCCTATGATGGGTACTCCTATTGCTGATCTGGATGCCCCGATTTTAAAAGGCACATCCGGAATTTTAGCTTTTACTGATGCTGAAACAGCACGACCCAGAGAATACCCTTGTATTCGTTGTGCCCGCTGTCTTGAAGCATGCCCGTACTTTCTTAACCCATCCCGTTTAGCGCTATTGGGTAAGGCAAGACTTTTTACAGAGATGCAGGAAAAATATAATGTGATGGACTGTGTAGAATGTGGTGCCTGCACCTATGCCTGTCCATCCAATATACCCATTGTGCAGCTCATACGGACTGCTAAAGATAATTTACGTAATCTTTCAATGAAGAATAAAGACTAGAGAATAAAATAATAGTAATGAAAAACCATCATTTGAAAAAAAAGGATCCCAATCTTTTACTTCAATCTGCTCCTTTGCTGCGTCAGGAACTAACGACACCTGCAGCAATGAAAGATGTCTGGATTGCATTATTACCAGCAACTGCTGCATCATTATGGTTTTTTGGTCTTAGTGCCTTATTGATTATACTGACCTCTATTGCTGGAGCAATATTAACTGAATGGGTATTCACCGATAAAGAAAAAAGGCGTTTTGCTATCAGTGACACCAGTGCTGGTTTGACCGGATTATTGATCGCCCTGACGCTGCCGCCGGGTTTACCATTGTGGATGGTATTTCTTGGCGGTTGTGTGAGCATAGGCCTGGGCAAAGTTGTTTGGGGTGGGTTGGGCTCTAATATTTTTAATCCAGCCTTATTAGGCCGGGCTTTTTTACTGGGCACTTTTCCTATAGCCATGACGACCTGGGGTGCTGCAGGCGGGCCGGGTGAATTTTTTCAAATACACAGTTCTAATCTGGCCCTGCCTTTTATGCAGGCCCAGGTTGATTCCATGGGTGCTGCCACGCCATTAGGTTTGATGAAATTTGAACAGCAGGGCACTGCACTCTGGTCTCTTTTTACGGGCAATACGGCAGGTTCTATTGGTGAAACCAGTGCCTTATTTTTATTGCTGGGCGGGATTTATTTATTATTGCGCCGTGGTATAGACTGGCGTATTCCAGTCGCTATTTTTTCCACCGCAGCATTGTTTTCCCTTATCATGTTTTTAACTGATGGTGACAAATACCCTTCACCTTTATTTACTTTGTTTTCCGGTGGTTTGCTGCTCGGTGCATTTTTTATGGCAACCGATCCCGTGACTTCACCATTAACACCAAAGGGGTGCTGGATCTTTGGTATTGGTATTGGTTTTCTGGTGGTTTTAATCCGTTTATTCGGTGGCTTACCGGAAGGTATGCTCTATGCAATATTATTGATGAATGCAGCAACACCGCTAATTGATCGTTATACACAACCCAGAATTTTTGGTCGGCAGGGTTAAATCAGGCAATGAATACAACAAATACTAAAGTACAAAATCAGGAACCAAGCAGCCGCCGACTGGTCATGTCTATGGCTATTGCCGGTTTTATTTCCGGTGTGATTATTATTGCTATCTATGTGCTTACCTTTGATACCATTAAGGAAAACAAGGCCAGAGAGTTACGTGAGGCGGTGTTTAAAGTACTTCCGGATCTCAGTCATATGCAAAAACTGCATTTTCAAGATAATAAACTCGTTATTGTTAAATCCGATGGTATGGATGATGAAATGATTTTCTCCGGTTACGATAAGGATGACAATTTTGTTGGTTATGCCATACAGGGCAAAGCTCCTGGATTTCAGGATACGGTACATATTTTATTTGGTTATCTGGTATCAAATTCTACTATTACCGGTATGCAGGTGTTAGACAGCAGGGAAACCCCAGGACTGGGTGATAAGATTTTTAAAGATATGGATTTTGTCAATGAATTCGTTAATCTGCCCATGACCAAAAACATCAAAGCCGTAAAAAAAGGCACAAAAACTCATGACAATGAAATTGATGCTATTACCGGAGCGACCATTTCATCAAAGGTGGTTGTGAAGATCATCAATCAGTCCTTTAATAAATGGTCGACCCGGCTTCCTCAACAAGGTAATGAACCGGCTCTGGAATTACAAGAAACTAAAGTTAATCAGCAGTAATCGCAGTTTAAAAAAGCAAACAGGTAAAGCGTTATGGCAACAGATGTAAGTGCATATGAGGAAATGATCAAAGGTCTGTGGCGGGATAATCCCGTTTTTGTACAGGTACTGGGTATGTGTCCTATGCTGGCTGTCACCAATTCTGCCATTAATGCGGTGGTGATGGGGCTGGCGACATTTTTTGTTTTGGTAGGGTCCAGCTTTTTAGTGTCCAGTTTTAAGACGTTTATCCCAAAACAGGTACGTATTTCCTTATACATCATAATTATCGCCACATTTGTAACCGTAGTAGACTATAGTTTGTTAGCCATATTGCCGGCAATTCATAAAGAACTGGGTGCTTTTATTCCGCTAATTGTTGCCAACTGCATGATTCTTGGCCGCCAGGAAGCCTTTGCCTCGAAACATAATGTGAAATATGCAGTCATGGATGCTGTGGGCATGTCAGGCGGTTTTTTGATTGCCATGCTGGCTTTGGGTTCTGTCAGGGAGATATTAGGTGTAGGGGCTTTATTTGGTGTGGATTTATTTGGCAGTAATTTTGAACCCTGGGTGATTATGATCTTACCACCGGGCGGCTTTTTAACATTGGGTCTGCTGTTATTATTTTTTAACTGGTTTACTGAGCGCAGAAGACAGTTTTTAATTAAAGTGGCTGATGCCGACAGAGTACTTGCTGTTGAAAAAGTCGATGCTCAGGGAGTGAAAGATAATGGATAATTTGCTCTGGATTTTTATCAGTACCTTATTAGTCAATAACTTTGTACTGGCCTATTTTCTTGGTCTGTGCCCGTTTCTGAGTGTTTCCGGCCAACTGGAAACATCATTCCGTCTGGGGTTGGCAACGACATTTGTATTGGTCATTACAGCCTTATGTGCCTGGGTACTCAATACTTATGTGTTAATTTATGCCCCTTATTTACGTCTGATCAGTTTTATCGTGGTGATTGCCAGTACCGTACAGTTTATTGAAATGAGTATTAAAAAACTCAGTCCCAGCTTATTTAAATCCTTAGGGATCTTTCTGCCGTTAATTACAACCAACTGTGCTATTCTGGGACTGGCAATTTTTGCCACTAACCGGGGCTATGGTCTGGTTGAAGGCCTGGTTTTTGCTCTAGGCGCTGGTGCCGGATTTACCTTAGCCATGGTGTTGATGGCTGGTATTCGCGAAGAAACTGAAATTATGAATGTGCCGGTATTAATTCGCGGTACTGCGTTTAATCTAATCATTGCCGGCATTCTGTCAATGGCCTTTATGGGCTTTGCCGGATTGTTTAGTTCGACTTAAGATTTTAATAATAGGTTTTATAATGACTTATATCCTGTCTTTGATTGCTTTACCATTACTGTGTGGCTTGTGGATTGTTTTTCAGCAATGGTTAGCCGCGCAGGATCCCAAATACAAAGGCTATCAGGCAGGTTGTGGCGGCTGTAGTCGTTCCTGTGGTGATACTGAAAAAAGCAAGACAGAGGGGAGAAACTGTAATGACTTGAAAGAAAAAAGTCAAAATACTCACTTTGTAGATGCTTCAACCCTATGGTCAAAGCATACAAAACATTAAGTGTAGAAGTGTCATTACAATAAGTGCTTATTGTCCTGGAGCAGGTACACCAGGAGGAGGGGGATAACCCGGAGCTGTATTATACGGATTGCCGTAACCACCACCTTGATAAGGATTAGCATAGCCCGGGCCATAAGGGTTACCATAGCCTTGGCCATAAGGACGGCCATAACTACGATAATCACGGTTTTTATTATATTTTCTGTCTTTGCTCCATGGCATACCTTTTCCACCCCAGGGCATTCCGTTCCCGCCCCATTTATTTGTATCCCAGTCCCTCCAGGCAGAAGTACCGCTATCCCAGAATGGATTATCGCTTCCCCATGGCATACTATTGCCACTCCATGGCATACTATTGCCACTCCATGGCATACTATTGCCACTCCATGGCATACTATTGCTATTTCTACTCCTATTCCTATTCCTATTCCTGGAAGCGTTATTTTGCCCCCAGGGAGTATCACTCCAGTCATTATCGCTGTATTGGCTGTCTTCATAGCGGTAGGTCTCATCACCAAAACTTAATGTTGAAGTAATTAACAATGAAGAAGCAAGAACAAGTTTAGTTATTTTTTGCATAGGAAACTCCTGTCTACACCTGATTAGGCTCATTTAACCTTGAACTCTAGTCTTTATTTGATGATTTGTCTACTTTTCTTGTGAGCATAATGAAGCTATTATTACTTCAAAAGAGAGTCAGATTTCTCTGTTTTATTGATGTACTGGAATTGTATAATATCTCTAGTACATGATTATAGGAATCAGCAATTGCAGAGGTACAGACCATGAAGATTATAGCTATTATTACATTTCTAAGCGTGCTTACAATAAGCGCCAATAGCCATGCCTGGTGGTCATTTCCATTGGATGATCTGCAATGGTCTAATCATTCGGGTTCAGTTTATGGACACGGTGATTATCAGCCTCCGCAATATCTACGAATTATGCAGCATCAGGATTTCTCCAACTATTATGTTTATATTGAAATTCAGGGCATAAAACCACAGGAAGTCGATATACAACGTTATGGACCACGAATTAGTATTCGGCAGGTTCGTGGACGTATGGAGGAAAGTGAAGCTGCAAATGTTTTCAGATCGTTGCGCTCCTATTCCAGTTTTACACGACGATTAACACTACCAGCTGATGCTGATCCGGATATGTCAAAAATGATACGTGAGAATAATGAGAATTCTATCAGCCTTACGATACCAAAACGAGCCTATCATTCTTGGGGTTCAGGAAATTAATTGGAAAAAATAACCCAATATGATAATAAGAGAAGCCATAGAAACTGATTTTCAAGAAATCTGGCCAATATTCCACGAAATTGTTTTAGCTGGAGAAACCTATGCCTATCCTCAAGATACATCGAAGGAAGAGGCAAAAAATCTATGGATGGATTTGCCCAAAAAAACTTATATCGTTGAAGAAGATGAAGAAATACTGGCAACTTACTACATAAAAACAAATCAAGCAGGTCCCGGTAGTTATGTTTGTAATTGTGGCTATATGGTTTCTTCAAAAGCGAGAGGTAAAGGTCTGGCCAGCAAAATGTGTCTGCATTCTCAAGAAGTAGCAGTTGAACTGGGTTATCTAGCTATGCAATTTAACTTTGTTGCTGTCAGTAATGCCGGAGCAGTCAGACTTTGGCATAAGTTGGGTTTTGACACGGTAGGTCGTTTACCCAAAGCATTTAATCATCCGAAACAAGCTTATGTCGATGCTTTAGTTATGTATAAATGGCTGAAGACATAACTATTATGCCCTGTGCCAATCACTAAAGTTGAATTAAACAGAGGCAAACAGAATGATGTCCAGGCGATAAAGTGAGTTTTTTGCAGCAATTAACTGAACAATAGAACCTTTTCCATGGCTATCTTTATTAAAGATATTATTCATCGCTAGCTCATTTTCATAACAGGGTAATCGATATAACCTTTCGGGCCTGGAGAATAAAACGTATCTGGTTCAGCATCATTTAGTGCTGCACCGGCTTTAAAGCGTTCAGGTAGATCAGGATTAGCCAGAAAAGGGACGCCAAAAGCAACAGCATCAAATTTACCTTCGATGATACCTGTATTTGCTTCTTCAGCTGTATATCCCATGTTCGCAATCAATATACCATCATAATGTTGACGAATAGGTGTTAGAATATCTCCATTTTGCTGCTGCAGAAAATCACTACGCATGACATGTAAATAAGCCAAATTATAGCTATTAAGCTTTTTAGCCAGGTAAGTGGATAAACCAACCGGATCACTATCGATCATACTATTATAGCTATTTAAGGGGGATAGTCGAACGCCTACTTTATCATTACCACAGGATTGACACACAACATCCAGCACATCCAGTAATAGTCGGGCACGATTTTCAATGCTACCCCCATAGTTGCCCTGACGTTTATTGCAGCCATCACGTAAAAATTGATCGAGTAAATACCCATTGGCTGCATGCACTTCTATACCATCAAAATCAGCAAGCATAGCATTGTCAGAGGCTATTTTAAAACCTTCAATAATTTCGGGAATTTCAGCATCTGTTAATTCATGAGGGACCACATAATTCTGTTTACCTTCTGTTGTATGTATTTCACCTTCAATGGCGTAAGGACTTGGAGAGACCGGCTGTACGCCGTTATTCAAAGAAGGATGGGCAGCACGACCGGGATGCCAGATTTGCAGAAATATTTTACCATTTTTAGCATGCACTGCATCAGTGACCCGTTTCCAGCCATCAATTTGTGCTTGAGAATAAATACCAGGTTCACTGATAAAAGCTGAGTTATCCTGCATAACCATGGTGGCTTCGGCAATGATAAGCCCGGCACTGGCACGTTGTGCATAATATTTTGCCATTAATGAACCAGGGACATGGTTTTTTTCAGCCCGGGCACGAGTCAAAGGGGCCATCAGAATACGATTTTTTAGCGTTTGTGAATTCATTTTTAATGGATTAAACAGTACATTCATATTTTTTCCTTTTTGATCTGCAGCTTATGTTCTGGCAAAAAGTGTCTATTTGATTATTTTTGCACCTTGTTATTTTTTTATGCCTTCAACTGAAATAAATAACTCGACTTCTTTTGATTCAGGGCCCAGATTAAAATTAATATTGTAATCTTTTAAGCTCAGTTTAGTTGTTGCTGAAAAACCACGACGGTAGCCACCCCAGGGATCTGCACCATTTCCGATATGGTCAACCATCAAGCTCACTTTTTTGGTTACACCATGAAGAGTCAATTCACCTTGAAGTATGGCCTGACCGTTTTCTCCTTCTGTAAAAGAGGTGCTTATAAACTTGGCTTGTGGATATTTATTCACCTCAAAAAAGTCCTTACCACGTAAGTGTTTGTCTCGTTCTGCATGATTACTGTCAACACTGGCCATATCAATAGTAATAGCAGCTTTTGATGCAGCTGGATTTTTTTCATCATAAGAGAAGTTGCCGTCAAATTTATTAAACCGACCTACAAGCCAACTATAGCCCAGATGTTTGATTTTAAATTGGATAAAAGCATGTGCATCTTTAGTATCCAGCTGATAATCTGCTGCTGATAAGTTAAATGAGAGTATGATCAGTGATGCAAAGAGTATTGCTAAAAATGACTGTTTCATAATGTTTTCCTCTTTAGTTATAAATGGTGTATACAAAGCTTATGACAGGCCGAGCATACGCTTTAAAGTGTTATCTTTATCAATTATGTGGTGTTTAATTGCTGCTAAGGCATGTACACTGACGACGACAATCAAACTTATTGCGACTGTATAATGTATTTTTCCTGCAATATCTTCCTGTCCTTCAATACCTGGAAAGACAGCCGATACTTCAAACCAGTTAAAAACCTCAATAGCACGACCATCCGCCGTAGAGATAAAATAGCCGCTGAGCATTAGGCTGAATAATAATAAATACAGTATTCCATGCGTGACTTTAGCCAGTATTTGTTCTATTTTCGTGTGCTCTTGTAATGGGGCTGGTTTAATCGTTAGCCAAAGCCACATTAGCCTGAATAGTGTTATAAAGAATAATAATAGACCAATACTTTTATGAATGTGAGGTGTCCTGCGATACCAGCTATCATAATAAGTTAAATCAACCATCCACAAACCTAATGCGAATAAACTAATAATCGTGATGGCACTTAGCCAATGAATCACACGGGATAAACTTCCCCAGGTAGTGTTTGAATTACGCCAGCTCATAAATGACTTCTCTTGAATAAATGCTTGTAAATAGTTTATCATTGCAAAAAAAAGAATAAACAGTGTTTAGTAGAAATAACTTTTCTCCAAATTAGAACAATTGTTATTAAAGTGTTATGTCATCCTAAGAAAGAGGAACTGACTATGGATCGTTTTGAAGAAATGAAGACCTTTGTTACGGTAGTCAGTAAAGGTAGTTTAAGTGGTGCAGCTGATAAACTGGATATTGCTAAATCAGCTATTAGTAGACGACTTGCCGAGTTAGAACAACGCCTGGATGTGCAATTAATCAATAGGACAACTCGCCGTCTTAATCTAACCGAGAGTGGAGTAAAATTCTATCAATACTGTCAACATATTCTGGCAGATGTTGCGGAAGCTGAACAGGTGATTAGTAGTGAAGATGCACAATTAAAAGGCTCTATTCGTATTGTGGCACCACTATCATTCGGTATTAAGCATCTCTCACCTGTGATGAATGACTTCCTCAAGGAGCATCCTGCCCTGCAGCTGGATATGAACTTAAATGATCGTATGGTAAACCTCATTGAGGAAGGTGTTGATCTCGCTATCCGTATTGGAAATCTGGAAGACTCAAGTTATAAGGCTAGAAAATTAGCACCAGTAAAAGCTCTGGTTTGTGCCAGCCCGGACTATCTTCAGGAATACGGCACACCCAAAATACCTGGAGACTTAAAATATCATAACGGTTTAACTTATAGTAATGTATCGGAAGGAAAATTGTGGCAATTTGTTGAGCCAAATGGAAAACTGGTTTCAGTGGCTGTGCCTCATCGAATGCGTGCAAATAATGGCGATATGCTTTTACAAGCAGCGATTGACGGACTGGGTATTATATTCAGCCCGGACTTCATTTGTTATGAAGCGATTAAACAAGGGAAATTGATCCCAGTACTCAGTGAATATGTTTTATCTGAAGTCAGCCTGTATGCTGTTTATCCCGATCAACGACATTTACCTCAAAGGGTGAGACTTTTTATTGATTATTTAGTCAGAAGATTTGGTGATAAGCCATATTGGAATATTTCACCTGATAAAGGAGCTTGAGGAGGGTATTTTAGTACAAGGTGAACTTGTCGATAACTGGCTGGAAAGAGAAAATGAAGAAGGTGAATTTAAGCATATGGCATCGACTTTTCGTCATTGGATAATGGAAAATGGAGAAGCTGGCTCATCAGGTGATAATTACGTTAAAGCAGAATCTGGACGTTATTATTGCTATATAGTCGATCCTGAAAAAAGATAATCATCATGAATCGATAGATTATCGTACAACATTAATTGTAATTTAATTGTTCCTGATCAAATTGTTA
>JAHXIM010000171.1 GCA_025655635.1 gamma proteobacterium symbiont of Lucinoma myriamae
TTATTATAACATTTCTGGTCGATCTGGTCACTCAAAAATAGGGATAAATCCTTATATTTCAAATAGATAATATATTTTTCAGGGCTGACTAGTTAAGCTTATCAATAAACGTAAAACATCTATTCGGATTCATCAAAACGTTGATTTATCAATACTTTTAGTGCCGAAACAGCTTGTTTTTCATCACTACCATTAATAATTAAAGTAATTTCAGTACCTTTAGCTGCAGCGAGCATCATGACACTCATGATGCTTTTACCATTTGCAGTCTTACACTTGGTCTTAAGTTCAATTTTAGATTGAAAACTACTGGCTAGTGTCACTAGTTTTGCTGCTGCCCGGGCATGTAAACCCAGTTTGTTTATTATAATAATTTTTTCTTCAATCAATGTAATGGCTTCATTTGTAAATAAAGAGCAATAAAGAACTCAGAATATTATGGGGTGAGTATTAACGACAGTTAATAGTGTTATCAACAATAAAAATGCTATCGTTTGCACCAGAGCAGGCTTTTTGTGCTAATTCAGGTAAACTCAGATGAGCATAATTCATAATTTTGACCAGCATAGGCAGGTTGACACCGGTAATAATAATTTTTTGCTGCTTTGATGTGTTTTCAAGTAGTTTTGTTGCGATATTACTGGGTGTTGAACCATAGATATCGGTGATTATTAAAATATCATCATTTTCATCAAGTTCACTACAGAGTTGACTGGCTTGTGTGTATCCCTGTTCAATGTCCATTTGCGCTGTAATGATCAAATTCTTACAGGTAATGGGAGATACTCCCATCATGTTGGTCGCAGTATTTAATAAACTACTGCCTATGTCGTCGTGAGTGATGAGTAATAGTGAGACACCCATGCAATCAAACCCTTAAAAATGGAAGAAGTTAGAGATTATAAGCTGAAAATTATAGCTTTAATAGGGGGAAAAAGAGATAGTTTCAGACTTTTTATGTGAAAATATAAACCTAATGAATAGAATCAATAGCTTACAACAAATATAGCTCGAATATAGGTGATTATTTGCAACTAGGCCAGTTCTTTATGACGGGCGATAACGGATTCCCGATGTTGTTTAAAGTAATTGGCCAGCTTTTCAACCATATAAACAGAGCGGTGCTGTCCACCCGTACAACCTATTGCAATGGTGAGATAATTTCGATTATTGTCTTCAAAGCAGGGCAGCCATTTGTCAACATATTGTCTGATGTCTTCAAACATCTCACCGCAACTTTCCTGTTGATCTAAAAACTCAGCAACGGGCTGATCCTTTCCAGTAAAAGGTCTGAGTGCGGGTTCCCAATGAGGGTTTGGCAAGCAGCGCATATCAAACATCATATCCATATCATCAGGTAGACCATGCTTGAAACCAAAGGATAAAAATTGTAATGCCATGACTGGTTGGCTGTTCAGGCTGATAATATCTTTTATTTTATCGCGTAATTGATGAACATTGGTGTTGGATGTATCAATTTGTTGATCAGCCTCATCTTTAATCATATTGAGTACAAGCCGTTCTCTATTGATGGCTTCTTCAAGTGATGTTTTCTCATTAGTTAATGGATGTTTACGACGGGTTTCACTAAATCGTTTGAGTAGAATATCAGTTTGGGCATGAAGAAATAAAACATGGCATTCTATATTGTGTTGTGCAATTGTTGTCAGTATTTCAGCAAAACTGGAAAAATTACTGCCCAGTGTTCTGGCATCAATACCCACAGCAATTTTATCAATATAAAGCCGGTCTTTGAGACTTTTTTCAACTAATTCAGATAGTAACTCCAGTGGCAGGTTATCGATGCAGTAATAATCTAAATCTTCAAACACTTGCAGTGCAATTGTCTTACCAGAGCCGGATAGGCCGCTAACAATTTGTAATTTCATTAATTGATTTCCCTGAACATCCGGCCTTATCTTTAAAGTTAAACCCGATAAACTGTTTAATTGCTGTTTTAATTATTATAGGTATATTTCTATTTGGGTATAAGTGTATGCTAATACCTGGAACTGAACAACTCTGATAATGCCATTTTTGATAGCTGGCTGTTAATAATTGCTGTGGATCTTGTTGACTAATGATTGCTTGTTGATGATTTGGTGTGATGAGTTCAATCACTAAATCAATTGAATGACTTGGGATAAAGGCTTGTTCACCAATGACTTCTAACAGGTTGATGATACCTAGATCATGTATATGCATCAGGCCATAAAACCCATCAGGACAAGTACCCAGTATTGTATTGTTATCTGCTGTCAGCTCAGGAGCATCATCACAAATGAGGGTCGCTCCATGGTGGATTAATTGTAAGGCAATTTCTGACTTACCGACCCCGCTATCACCTATGAGATAAATACCCATGCCGTTAATTTCGATAAGCACACCATGTTCAGGAAGTATTTTCATGGTCAAATTGTCATTGAGAAAAACTCATAATCAGGAATGTTTTGGCATTTTAAATGTTGATAAGAGTATTGTAAACGCTTTCGGGTGAGGTGGCATTATTAAGAATTTTCCGGTTTTCTTCATTGCGAAAAAATTCAGCGAGTTTAGCTAATATCTGAAGGTGTTCCTCTGTTGAATGATCTGGTACCAGAAGTGCAAACAGGAGTTTTACGGGTTCTTTATCGATTGCATCATAGTCAACACCGGTGGATAGACTGATAAAAATGCCAATGGTTTCGGTGCATTCTGATATGCGTCCATGAGGAAGTGCTACACCATGACCAATACCGGTACTACCCAGGCGCTCTCGGTTAATTAGAGTTTCAAATACTTTATTAGTGCTTAATTCAGGGTAATTATCACTGACAATATGACTGATACTTTCAAGTACCTTCTTTTTACTGCGGGCAGTATTATTGAGCTGAATTTGATTAATTTTGATGAGATGATTAAATTTCATGACTATCTGATTAGAAACTGTCTTTTTGAAAAAGAGAAGGTTGAAATGCTATTTTTATCTGAATGCATTAAAACTGTCAAATAAATTCAGCAATTATTAAGAAAATAAGTATTTTCATTATTGTTTCATTATAGCTTTCTATTCATCGGACAGGAAGGTTATATGTCTTAAGATAAAATCACCTCTAGCCTTGAGCTAAAATATAATGATCAAGGCTAGAGGTGGTTTTAAATTATAGCTCGTGTGTTTTAAGACTCACTTCACCGCGGTGGTGGTTAGTCATTTTTTCTTTATGTTTTTTTACCTGGCGATCCAGTTTATCAATTAAATTGTCAATGGCTGCATACATATCTTCTTCTACTGATTCAGCAAATACTTTGCTGCCTTTTACCGTTAGCGTGGCTTCCGCTTTTTGACGTTGTTTCTCTACACTTAAAATAACATGACTTTTACTAACAATATCAAAGTGACGTTGAACACGCTCCATTTTCTGGTTGACGTAATCACGTAGTGAATCTGTGATATCGATATGATGTCCGGTTATATCTATTTGCATAAGATTAGCTCCTTGTTTAGCTATGATAAATAATATTTTAGTTCAATAATTTGAAAAAAACCTTATTTATCTTTTGTATGCCTTTAAGTATTCACTTATCAGGCGATATTCTTTCGTTCATTAGAAGGTGGTATTGACATGGATTCGCGATATTTGGCGACTGTACGTCGGGCTACCTTATAATTCTGCTCTGCCAGCATGATGGAAATTTTGTTGTCGCTTAATGGCTTGCGACTATTTTCTGCGGCAATAAATTTTTTGATGATTGCGCGAATAGCGGTTGCTGATGCTTCACCGCCACTGGCGGTGGTAATATGACTGGAAAAGAAGTACTTAAGTTCAAAAATACCTCCTGGCGTATGCATGTATTTTTGTGTAGTGACTCTGGATATAGTGGATTCATGCATTTCTACGACTTCAGCAACATCGGCAAGCACTAAGGCCCGCATGTGTTCTTCACCATATTCAAAGAAATCTCTTTGGAAATCCAGAATACAGCGTGATACTTTTAATAAGGTGTCATTACGACCTTGCAGACTCTTTATAAACCAGCGAGCTTCCTGCAGGTGATCTTTAATTGAGCTCATATCGCTGTCTTTTTTTGCGCCTTTTACCAGACTTAGATATTGCTCATTTATTTTAATATTAGGTGTTGAATCTGAATTAAGGCTGCAAACCCATTCACCATTAATTTTTTTAACATAGACATCGGGTGTCACATAATGAGGTCTGTCATCAGAAATATGACTGCCGGGTCTGGGACTCAGGCTTTTGATTAAACTGATCACCTGAGCTAATTTGTTTTCATCAAGCTTCATACGGCGTTTTAGAGTGGCGAAGTCTCGATTGGCCAGTAATTTTAAATGCCTGGAAACAAGAATTTTTGCTTCGCTCAGCCATGTGGTATCGCTATCCATAGCTCTTAACTGCAAGAGTAAGTTTTCCTGCAGATCGCGTGCACCAACTCCAGACGGGTCAAAATTTTGAATGAGATGTAATACGGCTTCAATTTCTTCTAAATCAATTTCGTCTTCAGGAGAAAACGACTGCAGCAGTTCTTCACAAGACTGAGTTAAGTAGCCGCTATCATCAATGCCGTCAATAATGGCATCCGCTATCATTTTGTCAGTATCACTAAATGGCGTCATTTCTGCTTGCCAGATTAGGTGCTCTTGTAAACTATCTTCTGTTTTGCCATTATTTTCAAATAAGTTACTGTCATCACCACTATATGAATTACTAATACTTTGCCCGGCAGTATAACTAGTACTGGCGTCATAGGTGTCTTCCCAGCTTGAATCGGTTGTGAGTTCAGTGGGGATGTTATTCTGGCTATTTTCGAAATCGACCTGTGTACTGTTTAGTTCGCTTGTTAAGTCATCATTGGATGGCTGATTGCTAATATCGCTATTTAGAGTATCGCTATTATTAAGGACGTTTGACTCAAGAGAGTCACTGCTATTGTCGTTATTCGCAGTGTCGGAATCAGAAGTGGTGTCGGTGGTACTTTCATCAACTTCAAGCATAACATTGCTATCCAGAGCTTCCTGTATCTCCTGTTGTAGATCCAGACTGGATAATTGCAGTAGTTTTATCGCCTGCTGCAATTGAGGCGTCATTGTAAGTTGCTGGCCTAAGCGAAGTTGAAGCGTTTGTTTCATAAATTAAGCAATTTATACCTGTTAGCCTGTTTAATTAACTATTAGCTAAAGGCCTTAAAAGAGTCTCTGGCTATTAATCCTGATTCATACCGTTGAAAATAAGTGTTCCTTGATTTAATAGTAGCGCAAATTGCGTGCCATTGCAGTTGATAATGATCAAAAAAGTTAACTATTTTTTATTATTATTATAAAATTATTAATTATCAATAACTTGTATTTTTAAGAAAGGCATTAAATTTTAAAATTTTCACCAAGATATACTTCTCGAACCTGCTCATTACTCAGTAGTTCATCAGGTGTTCCTTTAGCGATGACACAACCGCTATTCATAATATAGGCACGTTTGCAAACACTCAATGTTTCTCTGACATTATGATCAGTGATTAATACACCGATATTTCTCTCAGTGAGATGTAAAATAATGGCTTGAATATCACTGACTGAAATTGGATCGACGCCGGCAAATGGCTCATCTAATATAATAAAATCAGGTTCCATTGATAACGTTCTGGCAATTTCAACCCGGCGTCGTTCACCACCGGAAAGGCTGATACCCATTGACTGACGAATATGAGTAATACTTAATTCTTGTAGTAATTGCTCCAGATGGTCTTTTCTATCAGTTCGATTCAGATCTTTGCGGGTTTCTAGAATGGCCATAATATTTTCTTCGACCGTCAGCTTTCTAAAAACCGATGCTTCCTGAGGGAGGTAGCCAATACCCTGTTGGGCACGTTTATGAATGGGCAGGTGTGTCATATCCTTATCATGACAGGTGATGGTACCACTATCCGCTTTGATCAAGCCGACCACCATGTAAAAACTGGTTGTTTTTCCTGCACCATTGGGGCCCAGTAAGCCTACAACTTCCCCTTTTTTCACTGAAAATGATACATCATTAACGACCTGGCGTGATTTAAATGATTTATTGAGCTTTTCAGCACGAAGTTCTAATAGATGACCTGACATATTTTAATCTCTTAGACAGTAAATTAAGAATTATTTATCTTTCTTAGGTTGAATAGTCACTTTTACCCGACCACCACTGGAGACAGGTTTGCCATCTTTGTTCTTTTTGCTGGAAGCAATAACAGTTTCCTTTTTTGTGTCATAAATAATTTTGTCGCCGCTGAAGGTATCACCATCCTGCCAAACATAGGCTTGTTTAAGTAAATGAATCTTATCATTTTTTAAATAGTAAACCATGGTTTTGGAGCGGGCACGGAAGTCGGTGTCTTTGCCTTCAGGACGTTGTTTAAATGTGGCTAATTTTTTATCAGTACCAACTGCGACCGCTTTTTCTAATTCTTTATTTTTGTCTGTATATAAGGTGAGTTTACTGGACTTGATGACCATACTGCCCTGAGTCAAAATAACATTGCCGGTGTATATGCTGATGCCCTTGAGATCATCAATATCGGCAGTATCAGCTTCTAAATTAAGGGGCTGATCACGGTCACTTGATAATGCCAAGAGGCTTATAGGAATAAAAAATAAAATAACAGTGAGTAGTAAATAATGACTGTTTATTTTTATTCGGGAAAGTGGATTACATTTCATACTCTGCCTTACCCTGTCTTGTGTTTTATTTGTATTATATTGCTGCTATGTTATTTTTTTGCCGGGATGTGTCGAGCCTTAACATTATTTAATAAGTAATAATGTTCTGTATCAAGATAGGCTTTCATACCGATTCCTGTAGCAACAGTCGAATCTGTAGTAATTTTTACCGCTTTATCTGTTTCAGCATAGTCTCTATTCGGCCAGATGGTTAATTGCGGTGACTCCAGTTGAGAAAATTGGTTTACCTGTGATTGCTCTCGCTTTATTATGCTATGACCTTTTAATATGACACGAGTTCCATCTTTATTGATCCAACCTTGATCAGCACTAATATAAACCGGAGGGCCGCTATCACGAAATATTGTAATTCTGGGGTTAGTAATTTCAGAGTCTTCTTCACCGGGATAATGGGATATCTGAGCGCCGATAATTTTACTTTTAGGGATACCTGTTTCACCAAAATTGATAATTTCAACGCTATTAAAAAATGTATCAGCAGTCTTTAACGTGCTGTTTTTTTCAGGGAGGATAATATTCGTTTGATGTTTATCGTCAAGATTAAATACATACCATGTGACGGCAATCGATGCTATGGGAATAGCGAATAGTAAAGTAAGGAGTTTTTTATCCATATCTGATTCAATTATAAGCTTTAGCTAAGAGCTTTGAGCTGAAAAATTTAAAGATAGACTGCAAACTGTTCTTCCAGGGTTCCCTGTGCTTCCATCAATAATTCACACACATCACGTACAGCGCCATGACCACCATTATGTTGGGTTGTCCAATCAGCCTGTTGTTTAACACGCTCATGAGCATCTGCAACGGCAATGGATAGCCCTGCTTTTCTCATGACAGGCAGGTCAACCAGATCATCACCTACATAGGCGACCTGAGTATAGTCTAATTGTAATTTTTGACAAAGCTGTTCAAATGCCTGTACTTTATTACGCTGTCCTTGAAATACCAGATCAATATTAAGATTTTTCATTCGATGGCTAACAACATCTGAGCTTCTTGCAGTAATAACGGCGAGAGGAATACCAGAGCGTTGCAGCATCATAATACCTAAACCATCTCTGGAATGAAATGCTTTATACTCAAAGCCATTATCACCAAAAAAAAGACCACCATCAGTCATGACGCCATCAACATCACAGATTAGAAGTTTAATGAGACTGGCTTTAGTAAAAATTTCCTGCATTAATCAGTTTCCCTCTTGTTGCTGTGCCCCTTAAATGCTCTGTTGATAAAGAACTATCATATAGGCAGTGTAGCATATCAGTAATATACCACCTTCAAAACGATTTAATCTACCTTCATCTTTAAAGCCGTAAGCAAAAATAAAGAGTAACACGGATAGGGCTATCATTACCGGATAATCACGACTGAGTACACTGGGATCGAGCACTGCACCTGTCATGATACCGGGTATACCCAGCACTCCCAATAAATTAAACATATTTGAGCCGATAATATTACCAATGGCTATTTCATGCTCACCTTTTAAAGCACTGGTTATTGAAGCAGCTAATTCAGGCAAACTGGTACCAATGGCGATAATGGTCAGGCCGATAACAAGCTCACTGACATGAAATGTATGTGCAATATTGACTGCTCCCCATACTAACAGGCGAGAGCTGATTAACAGCAGCAGCAGACCAGTGAAAAGCCATAAAAATGCCATTGGTGTAGACATGTCTTTAGGGATTTCTTCGCAGAATTCTTCTTCAAGCGGATCGGGGGAGCCGGCCTGATTGTTCTCTTTGATGCCTATGAGAGTAATAAATCCCAATAAAGCAAACATGCCGGATAATAAGATAATCCCATCGATTTGACTGAGTTCGCCATCCCAAAGTAATGCCCATGCGATGAGCATTATCATGAACATAACAGGGTATTCACGCTTGAGAATTTTAGAGTGAACCATAAGGGGAGTAACTAATGCGGTAATACCAAGAACGAGTGCAATATTGGTAATATTGGAGCCCAGAGCATTACCCACAGCAAGATTAGGTGTGCCTTCATAGGCAGCAACCCCGGAAACAATCATTTCAGGGGCGGAAGTACCAAAGCCGACAATGGTCAGGCCAATAATTAATGGCGAAACACCCGAATTGAGTGCGATGCCGGAGGCGCCGATAACAAACCGATCAGCACTCCATATTAGTAATAAAAAACCGGTAAGAATGGCAACACCATTTAATAACATTTCCATTTTTAAACAGTTTTTCCTTTTTTAGTAATAGCTTGTATAAAAATGCCCCGCTACGGAGACCGCAGTGGGGCATTTTAACAGGTTCTTAAACGAAACGCCTGCACTTATTAAAAATCATCCTCTTCAAAATCTTCAATAATAACTTTCGGGGGGTCGCCATTATAAACTCTATTCTGACGCCACTGATAATAAGATTCACGTGTAAAGACGTAAGGATCAAGAGCGAGATCATCTCTTATCTCAGTTGTTTTAAGCAGTTCGGAGCGTTTGTCGACAGCACGTACAGAAGACAGAGCAACAACAGCGGATGTTGGTGATACCTGATTTAAGGGGTGAACCAGAAAATCAACTGCGAGTGAAGGTGCATCCCGAACACTGCTGGGACCGAGAATAGGCAACACAATATAAGGACCTGAACCAACACCCCAATGTCCCAATGTGTCAGCAAAGCTTTCATGGTGTTTAGGCAAGCCCATTGGCGTACCCATGTCAATTAAACCCAGTATGCCAAATACCGTATTAACTGAAAAACGTAAAGTATCAGAAGTAAACTGTTCGACATTAAGCTGCAGAATATCATTAACAATGACTACTACATCATCAAGGTTATTAAAAAAATTATGTGTCCCTTTCTGGACAGGCTCTGGCAAACGCTGATAACCTGTGGCGACCGGTTTTAAAATGATGCGATCAAAGCCTTCATTAAACTCGTAAATATTTCGGTTGATTGATTCGATTGGATCATTAACGTCACCATCGGGCGTTGTGGAGGCACAACCGATTGTCAGTAAAATGAAAGCAAACGGTATTAATAAAGGTATACGTCGAAACTTGGAGGTTAATTTAGTCATAGTATATGTTTTTGTTGTTTTTTATTAAGTTTATACAAAAGCAGGTGTATAATAATCAAAATATGTTGTTAAATATACACTGATATGATTACAAAACACGACAACAAAAATGAATTGAATGTTATTTCTTTAAAATCAATAGCTTATGTTTGTGGTTTGAATCCTGCAAAGACAATTTTTTTTAATTTTTAGACGTGTGTTGTAATTGTTATGTTAAGTTTGTTTTAATTTTTTTGCAATGTTTACACTGATATGTGGTGATTAAACAGCCTCTTTTTACATCAAATTGATCTTTATAAAGAATTTCCCATTGATGAGGCTCTTCTCCGCTTCGATGAGTGAAGAAAGATGCTAATACTCACGAAACCTGTTGCAATATAAAGCTTCTGAAGGTTTTATAAGCAATA
>JAHXIM010000343.1 GCA_025655635.1 gamma proteobacterium symbiont of Lucinoma myriamae
AATGATTTTTGGTGGTAATATCATGATATTTCACTATAATTTCAATGGGTTATGATTATAGACCATTTTCAACTGATTTTTATAGGGTGAACCGCCCATTGCGGACCCGCATGATGGGTGGTGTGGGGGCTGTAGGAGAGAAACCTGTGGCTACCCGATTTTTTCAAATTGTTTATAAAGAATTAATAAAATATCATTATTTAAAAAATACTGATGAATCGCTCGACTAAATTCATTAAAAATAACTTCTGGAGAAAATAGTATTTTTTGAATTTTTGTTTTATCAACCGTAAAAAACTCAGCCAGGCGAAGTTGTATTTCTAATAATTGCTGTTCATAAGGAGTAGACGTGTCAATAATAAGTTGATTAACAGTCAACCAATTTTCAAATTCATTCTGATCAATTAAATCAAGTTCATATGATTCATCATTAGTAAGAGGCTTATTTTTAGCTTTTTGACTTCCACAATTATTAAGATGCTTTTCCATCTGAGTGAGGAATTCTTTTTTTAAATTATCTTTTGATTTATTTAAGGTATTAATAGCATCAAAAAATATTGCCTGTTCATTATTATTATCAGATTGTTGGGCTTTATGAAAAAATTCATCATGAGCAATGGGAAGAAAAATTTCAGTAGCATGGGAGATATTTTTAAGAAAGGAGTGTTTAATTGCTTCTAGAATATTTTTCGATTGCTTATCGAGTGTATTACTAAGGATGACTCATTTAAAGTACCATCTCTTTGCTGTTTATTGCTCAGTTTTGTAATAGCGTCTAATGCAGGATTAAATAAGCTGACAGCAAGTACGCTTTGTTGAATACGAACGACACTCACTTCGAGATGAAAAGTCTGATTATCCCCTTGCTGTTCTATGTCAAACTGAACATCAAGTAAATCATTGACATGAATAGAATCCGGCATGATTTGATCATCATGACAAATGAGTTGTAAACCGTCAAAACCAAAATTTACAATGATAAAATCCCATGTTCGATGCATTTTATCATGGATAACAGCATTAAGTCTTACTGGTAATCTATTATAATTTCTTCGTTCCAATGAAAAGTAACCTTAATAAGATCATTCCTGTCTAAATAATAGAAATAGTAACGATAAATATCAAGTAATAACAAAAAATATGTCAATAAAATATTAGCAGTCTGCCAAATCCAGATACAATTTATTCGCTATTGTGAATATCAAGAATTTCATTTTCTCTATCCAGGCTTGTTTGCATTGCATTATCATTTCGACGTTGATCAATTTCATCAAGATAGTTTTGATCAATATCACCCGTTACATATTCACCATTAAAAACTGAACAATCAAACTGAGTTATATTTTTATTACCACGCCGACAAGATTGGATTAAATCCTCAAGATCCTGGTAAATTAGCCAATCAGCACCAATTTCCATAGCAATTTCTTCAGAGGAGCGTTGATGAGCAACAAACTCTTCTGGTGAAGGCATATCAATACCATACACATTGGGGTGCTTTACAGCAGGTGATGCTGAGGCAAAATACACTTTTTTGGCACCTGCTTCACGAGCCATTTTGACAATCTGACTGGAAGTGGTGCCTCGTACAATTGAATCATCAACCAGCAGCACATTTCTACCTTTAAATTCGAGTTCCATAGCATTAAGTTTTTTCTTGACAGAATTCTTTCGCTGCTTTTGACCCGGCATAATAAAAGTGCGGCCAATATAACGGTTTTTTATAAACCCTTCTCGATAACGCACTCCAAGTGCATTGGCCAATTGAAGCGCAGACGAACGACTGGTATCAGGAATAGGCATAACCACGTCAATATCATGCTGCGGATATGTTTTTAATATTTTTTTTGCTAATTTCTCACCCATTCTAAGACGTGCTTTATAAACGGAAATATTATCAATTATTGAATCTGGACGAGCAAAATAAACATGTTCAAAGATACATGGAGTATATGTGGGATTTTCAGCACACTGATGAATAAATACTTTGCCTTCGGCGGTAATTATTATCGCTTCACCCGGTTTGATATCATCAATCAATTCAAAGCCCTGAACATCAAGAGCAACACTTTCAGAGGCAATACAATATTCCACACCTTCATCTGTATCTCGTTTTCCATAAACCACAGGACGGATACCATGAGGGTCTCGAAAACCAACTATGCCATAACCGGTGATCATAGCCACACTAGCGTAAGCACCTCGACAACGCTTATGAACGGCACCAATGGCATTAAAAACATCTTCTTCATTAATGCGTAATTTGTGTGATGTCTGAATTTCATGAGCAAAAACATTCAGTAATACTTCTGAGTCAGAATCAGTATTAAGGTGTCGGAGATCCTGATTATAGATCTCTTCTTTTAATTGATGTGCATTAGTCAAATTACCATTATGCGCCAAAGCAATACCATAAGGAGAATTCACATAAAGAGGCTGCGCTTCCGCAGATGATGAACTACCGGCAGTAGGATAGCGTACATGCCCTATTCCCATATTGCCCCGTAAGCGCATCATATCATTCGTAGTAAAAACATCTTTTACCAGACCATTGCCCTTACGCAGATGTAGTCGCTTATCATCATAAGTTACAATACCCGTGGCATCCTGACCTCTATGCTGAAGTACCGTTAAACCATCGTACAGATCCTGGTTTACATTATTTTTTGCAACAATACCGATAATGCCACACATATGTTATACACCTAAACTAATAATGAAGTTTTGCGGCAATATGAGGAGGTAAAAAATCCTTCATAAATACAGCAAGTTGTTGAAAATGAGAAATTAAAACAGATTCCTTCCACCATGGATCTTGTGGAACCAGAGTAAATCCGGCTAACAAAACTAAAATACCGACAATAATAATACCGCGAGCAATACCAAATAACATCCCTATAGATCGATCAGTGCCTGACAAACCGGTTTTATCCACTAAATTGGCTATAAGATTAGTGACTAATGCAGAAACGATCAAAGTCAAAACAAATAATAGAGCAAATGAAACCAGTGATAAAATTGAAGGCGGCAAGTTTAAATAGGGTTTGAGAAAAATGGCCATCTGAGACATAAATAACAAACTGACCCACACTGCCAATATCCAGCCCGCAAGAGCAAGCGACTCACGAACAAATCCACGAAGCAGACTAATTACCGTGGAAACAGCAATAATGACGATAATAATATAATCAGGCCAGATAAGTGACACTTCTTATTCTCAATATTCGGAGTAAGTTAGACATTTTATCATGTCAGGAAAGCATTTAAATAAAAATATGACATAATTCTTAAATAATTATCACTAGTAAACAAATGTTAAACAACCATTATAGTCCTGTGTAATCCTGCAGGATCCAGCAGTCATAAAATTCTCTAATAAATTCGTGAATTCACCACATTGATTAAGTTTTATATTTTACAATGATGGTATTTTTTAGTTTGAATTGTATTTCTATCTGCTTCTTTATCGTGGTAATTTGATCAAATTTTAAATAAGGTCCTACTCGAAGACGATAGATACGCCCTTTTGATGTCAATAATGATTCAATATAGGCTTTAAATTTCTTTTTTCGTAATTTATTTTGTAAGGCTAATGCATTAGTTTTTTGACTAAAACTTGCAATTTGAAGAGTATAAGCCATGTTGATTTTTGCACTAACAGGTTTATTTACCTTCTCGTAAGATGTATTAGAAATCATTTTCGTGATTGGCTTAGGGGTGCTTTGAGAAAGATCTTTAGAAACTGATTTAGCCTTAGCTTTTGCTGTGCTGCTACTTTGTTTTGTTTCATTAGATGCTTTATTATCACTGACTATTTCTCTCTCCGGATGGGCGATAATAGTTTTACGTGCGGGCATTGTCATTGGCTGTGGCACAGCAGGCAAAACCTTAGTCAGCTTTTGCGGCATCTCCGGGATATTTTTGTCCAGAAAAGACTGATTAAGTTCAGACCCGCCATTTAGTAATAAGGGTATAATAATAACACCCAGAGATACTAGTACCAGAGCACCAACAATACGTTGTTTTATATTCACAGTGTTTTGTTCACTCATAAGCGCTTAGTATTTTCCTGTGATTGTAAGGCCAGTGTTTGTAAGGCATCAGTTACCGTATAAAAAGAGCCAAAAACAAGTAATTTTTCATGCTTACCTATTAATGATTTTTTCTTTATATAATTATGATAAGCCTGTTCAAAATCAGCAAATGTTTGAATATTTTCAGATAAATTCTGATGTGTATTTGTCTTTGCAATATTTCTGATAATAGACTCTATTTCAACAGCCGGCATAGCTCTGGGTGTATCAAGTTCAATAATACGCCAGGAGTCGACAATAGGCGCAAGTATTGAGATGACCTCTGCCACGTCCTTATCTTTTAACATGCCTACAATAATATTAAATTTGCCTGAAGAGTCCAGATGTTCACATGATTGTTTTAAAATTCTAGCCGCCTGAGCATTGTGTGCTACATCCAAAATAACAAACGGAGAGGTACTCGCCACCTGAAAACGACCCGCTAACTTTACATTCTGTAAGCCGCGTTTAATGTCAGACTGAGTGACCGGAAATTTATCTTTTAATAATTCCAGCACCATTAATACATTGGCTGCATTTTTAAACTGCACAGCCCCTTTTAAATTGGGTGAGGGCAAGTTATAACGAGCATCAAACTGTTTTATATTCTCTGAAACCCGCCAATCCCACTGATTAACCTGGCTTGTTTCATTAGGCTGATTAGACGCTAGTATCGTGTTATTTTGATCCCTTAAACGATAGTGATAATCAACGGAAAATTGGTAAAAAGACAATTCCTGCTCAATAACCATTTTTTTAATACTGTCGGGCAAATCACTATCACCAAAAAGCGCAGGCTTATCTTTGCGATAGATACCTGCCTTTTCCAGGCCTATCGTATTGCGATCACTACCCAGCCATTCCTGATGATCGATGTCGATTGTAGTTACCAGAGCGATATCGGGATCAATAACATTAACCGCATCCAGGCGTCCTCCAAGACCCACTTCCAATATGGCAATATCACATAATTGATCATGAATAATATCAATTGCTGCTAGAGTACCAAATTCAAAATAAGTTAATGAAAGCTCTCCTCGTGCCCGGTCAATACGTTCAAAAGATTCACAGATCAATTGATCAGCAACGGCAGCTTGATTAATTTTAATTCGTTCGTTGTAATGAAGCAGATGAGGTGAAGTATAACTACCTACTTGATAACCAGCTTCACAGAGTACCGATTCAAGCATTGCAACAGTCGAACCTTTACCATTGGTTCCGGCAACGGTAATAACGGTAAAAGGAATGTTAGCTTGAGACGACTTATAGCAATCAGGCAATAAATTCTTAACTACCTGTGCTACTCTTTCCAATCCCAGATCAATTTCAGAGGGATGAAGAGTTTCTTGCCAATTGAGCCAGTCCTGGAGAGTTTTAGGCATCAGGCCCGTTTATTCATCAACATTGATAAAATATTAACCAGTCTATCACCCATTTCGAGACGTGGAACTATCATATCAATGGCACCATGTTCAAGTAAGAACTCACTACGCTGGAAGCCTTCAGGTAATTTTTCACGAACAGTTTGCTCAATAACTCGTGGACCTGCAAAGCCAATTAATGCATTAGGTTCAGCGATATTCACATCACCTAAAGTGGCAAAACTGGCAGAAACTCCGCCCATGGTCGGATCAGTCATAACAGAGACAAAAGGTAAACCACGACGTCGCATTTTTCCTAAAGCTGCACTGGTTTTTGCCATTTGCATCAAAGAAAATAAGGCTTCCTGCATTCGAGCACCACCGCTGGCGGAAAAACAAACAAAGGGCAAGTCATTATCAAGACAATGATTAACTGCCCTGACAAACTTTTCGCCGACAACAGCACCCATTGAGCCGCCCATAAAACGAAAGTCAAAGGCCGCTACAACTAGAGGAAATTCATTAATTTTTCCTTCAACAGTAATTAATGCATCTTTTTCGCCTGTTGATTTTTGTGCTGCCGTAATACGATCTTTATATTTTTTAGTATCTTTAAATTTTAATTCATCAACAGGTTCTAAATTTTCAGACAACTCAACCAAGGTTCCTTCATCAAAGAGATTTTCAAGACGCTTTCTGGCTCTAATGCGCATATGATGGTCACATTTGGGGCAAACTTCCTGGTTTCGTTCAAGTTCAACTCGATATAAAACAGCACTGCATGCAGGACATTTATCCCACAGACCTTCAGGTACTGCTTTTTTTGATGCTCCATCGGTACTAATGGATGGTAATAAGCGGGTAAACCAATTCATAATTGTTTCTCTATTGTTTTTAGGTAGAGTTAAAATTTATTTCTTACTCTACCTTATCCTGTGTTAGGTAGAGTTATTGTTATTTCTTACTCTACCTTATCCTGCGTTAGGTAGAGTTATTGTTATTTCTTACTCTAACTTATCCTGCGTTAGGTAGAGTTATTGTTATTTCTTACTCTAACTTAATCCTGTGTATAGGCCTTTTTAAAAAAAGCTTTATGCATCCAATGCTGAACGCATAGATGATAATACTTGACTAATATCTTTAATCGTTTTTTTATTGCCTTCATCCTGACTAAGAGAATGAGCATTTTTTTCTACTAAATTAACCAGAGCGCTGCCAACGACAACAGCTTCTGCAGCTTTACCAACGGCCGCAGCTGTCTCAGCACTTTTGATACCAAAACCTACACCAACCGGCAAGTCAGTGACTTCCTTAATAATAGCTAAACGTTTGGCGACTTCATCAGTATCTAGCGCTGAAGTTCCGGTAACACCCTTAACTGATACATAATAAACAAAACCACTGGCATATTGACATATAAGCTGCATACGCTCTTTAGTGGTTGTCGGTGATAATAAGAAAATAGGATCCAGTTCAAACTCTCGAAGAGCTGGAATGTAGGTGCCTGCTTCTTCAGGTGGAATATCAACAGTTAATACACCGTCAACACCAGCATCATTAGCGGCTTTGGCAAATGTTTCATAACCCATCACTTCGATTGGATTAAGGTAGCCCATTAAAACAACAGGTGTAATATTATTTGTTGCCCGAAATGACTTAACGATCGCCAATACATCAGTCAGTGATGTACCATAAATTAATGCTCTTTCACTGGCTTTTTGAATGACCGGGCCATCTGCCATGGGATCTGAAAACGGTACACCTAGTTCAATAATATCAGCACCTGATTCAACCATAGCATGCATCAGATCCATAGTGATTTCGGGATTTGGATCACCTGCGGCGACATAAGGTATCAAGGCCTTCTTGTTATTTTTTTTAAGCTGTGCAAAACAACCTTTTATACGACTCATTCTACTTATCTTCTCTTTGAACTTTATTTAGAATTCAATACCATCAATCGTTGCAACGGTATGAATATCTTTATCACCACGGCCGGATAAATTAACAATAATTATCTGCTCCTTATCCATCGTGGGTGCTAATTTTTTGACATAGGCCATGGCATGACTGGATTCTAATGCCGGCATAATGCCTTCAATTTTAGTCAGATCATGAAAGCCTCTTAAGGCTTCTTCATCTGTGACTGACACATAGTTTGCCCGACCGATATCCTTCAACCAGGAATGTTCAGGACCAACACCAGGATAATCAAGCCCTGCTGAAACGGAGTGAGTCGGGATGATCTGGCCATGTCGATCTTCCATCAAATAAGTCCGATTGCCATGCAGCACACCGGGCTTACCGGCACATAGCGGTGCTGCATGTTCACCTGTTTCGAGACCATGACCTGCCGCTTCTACGCCATACATAGAAACATCCTGATCATCAACAAAGGGATAAAATAATCCAATAGCATTGGAACCACCGCCAATACAAGCCACTAATGCATCAGGTAGACGCCCCTCATGCTGCATGCTTTGTTCTCTTGCTTCACGCCCGATAACTGCCTGAAAATCACGGACCATTGCAGGATAAGGATGAGGTCCGGCAGCCGTACCAATAATATAAAACGTATTATCAATATTAGTTACCCAGTCACGCATGGCTTCATTGAGCGCATCTTTCAGTGTTCTGGAACCTGAATCAACTGAAACCACACGAGCACCCAGTAGTTTCATACGATAGACATTTAATGCCTGACGCTGAATATCTTCTGCACCCATATAAACAACACATTCAAGACCTAATCGTGCGGCTACGGTTGCTGTCGCCACACCATGCTGACCAGCCCCCGTTTCGGCAATAATTCGGGTTTTACCCATACGTTTAGCTAATAACATCTGACCAACAGTATTATTAATTTTATGAGCGCCGGTATGATTCAGATCTTCACGTTTTAAATATATTTTTGCGCCACCGAGTTCACGACTCCAGCGCTCTGCAAAATACAAAGGTGATGGACGGCCGACATAATTAGCCAGATCGTTGTCCAGTTCAGCTAAAAATTCAGGGTCCTGAAAATATTTCATATAGGCCTGATTCAATTCGCTCAAAGGTTCCATCAATGTTTCTGGAACAAACATACCGCCATATTGGCCAAAATGCCCTTTTTCATCAGGCATGTCAGACAGTTTTTTATCCGCCTGTTGTTCTATAGTCATTAATCTTACTACCGTATTTCTATAAATATTAAGTTAGTATGCTGTCATTAATCAGCACATTTAACGCTTTCCATAAACCGGATTATTTTTTTTCGGTCTTTTTTTCCTTTTGATGCTTCAACGCCGCCGCTGACATCAACTGCATAAGGTTTGACCTGCTGTATGGCCTGAGTAATATTTTCCGGCACCAGACCGCCTGCCAGTATTACCGGCAGACTTAAATCATGAGGGACTTTGTCCCAGTTAAACGCTTCACCCGTGCCGCCGGGAATCCCTTTTTTATAGGTATCCAGAAGTAAACCTCTGGCACTGGCATAGTCATTTTGTACTTTATATAAATCAAGCCCTTCTTTCATACGCACCGCTTTAATATACGGCCGCTTGAATGAAGCACAAAATTCTTCTGTTTCATCACCATGAAACTGAATCAGGTCAATAGCAACCTCATCTAGAACCCGCTCAATTTCTTGTCGCTGTGCATTAACAAATAATGCCACAGAGGTGATAAAAGGCGGTAAACTATTGACCACTTCTAACGCTTTTTTAATACTGACGCAGCGTGGGCTTGGCGGATAAAAGACCAGGCCAATAGCGTCAGCACCGGAATCACAGGCAAATTTTGCATCTTCACTATTGGTGATACCACAAATTTTAACCCGACTCATCATTCAATCTTTATTCTAATTAATATTGTATTATTGCGTTAGTTTGTACTTTTTACTATTAGCGCTAATGCCTGAGCGACATCCAGACCGACTCAACATGTTAAGGGTCGAAATTATCCCATATTTTGTCGATTATTCCTACATAATACATAACATTATAATAAATGTTCGCTTATAATACTCAACCTGATAACAGCTTCATTCAATTTAAAAATTTTCTTTTATTTTCTCTCTATTATTAAAATGTTATTTAAAAAAAACAGTATTCATCTCTTTATCATTATTACTCTGCTTATCAGTTGTTTTCACAATGCATCTGCTTCGCCCGAAACTATTGATATCATAGACTATGTTATTGAAAACAAATCAATTATAGCACCATTGGGCGGTTTGACAGGTGCTCCCGGTTCAGGTCGTGCTCTGGTCAGAAATCAAAATAAAGGCAATTGCCTGTCTTGCCATCAACTGCCCATTCCAGAAGATGATTTTCATGGTAACATTGGTCCTTCTCTTTATACAGTGGGTTTGAGATTTAATGCAGCACAATTACGAATACGCATGGCTGATATGAAGTTAATCAATCCATTGACCATTATGCCCGGATATTATAGATCGCCTGATTCAATTAATCGTATCGCTCCCCAGTATGAAGGAAGCACCATTTTATCGGCACAGGAAATCGAAGACATTGTGTCCTATCTCATGACTTTAAAAAAAGAATCAAGCACCAATAGTCAAAGACCTCCGGCAAAGCCGGAGGCTTGAATTTGTTAACCGCTCAAAGCGGACTAATTTGTTAACCACCTGAAGGTGGTGCCGCTTT
>JAHXIM010000487.1 GCA_025655635.1 gamma proteobacterium symbiont of Lucinoma myriamae
TTCAATATTGCCATTTGTAAATTCAGATGAAGCATTCGATCCTCTAACTCTTCTTGGTTCAGGTATTTTATAATATGAGATATGACTACACATTGGACACGAGAGGCCAAACTTGTCCTTTACCTGTAATTTCTTTGAAGCGAATAATGCGAGACTGTGGTGACAACATAATTGTTCGAGTAGTTTGCTCTGATAAGGAAGTTCTTCAAGATATCTTGTCTTATTTAGATAAATGTGGATTAAAACTTCTTAATAGCAATACCTGTTATGATGAAAAAATTGCATATGTCAAAAAGAAGTGACTACTATTATTTATTAATTATATTAATAAGCTCAATGATGAGCCTATTACAGTCCTGAGCGTTACCAACAGTTATTCGTAAGAAGTGGGTCGTTCTTACGCCATTTAAATTTCGTACAATGATACCTCTTTTTTTTAGCTCTTCATATAAATATGTTGATGCTAATTTTTCATGCTTCGTAAATACAAAGTTTGTTTGCGAGGCAAGGGTTGAAAATCCGATAGCTTCAAGATCCTCAATAAGTTTTTTTCTATTCAGCAGAATTTTTGATATATTAGAACGGGTATAATCAAAGTTATTTATAGATGCAATTGCTGCGGCTTGGCTAATACTATTGACTGGATATGAATTAAAGCTATTTTTTACCATGCTTAGAGCACCCGTTAGCTCTGCGCTAGCGATTGAGTACCCGACTCTTAGACCTGCAAGGGAATGTGATTTCGATAGAGTGCGGATGACTACAAGGTTTTTTAGACTTTTTGTGAGGTGAACCGCAGACTTACCACCAAAGTCAATATACGCCTCATCTACCAACACAATATTATCTGAATTTTGGTTTGCTAGCTTTTCGATGTAATCTAAGTCAACGGCAATACTAGTTGGTGCATTTGGGTTGGCAAACACGATACCAGTATTATGTTCTATCTCCTCTATATTTGGAAAAGTAAAGTCATCACGAAGCTCAAAGTAATCCCATTGACACTGGAATAACTTAGCAAAAGATTGATAAAAGCTGTATGTAACATCAGGAAAAACAACTTTTTTCCCACTGAAGAATGCACAGAAAGCATGTGCTAACACTTCATCAGAACCATTCCCAACAAAAATAAATTCTTCAGGCACATCATGGAAACGAGAGAGGGTTTGCTTGAGCAATTCAGACTCAGGGTGTGGGTAAAACCTAATACTATTTACATTGAATTTTTTTATTGTCTCAAATACATCAGGAGCTGGTGGATATGGGTTCTCGTTAGTGTTCAATTTAACTACGATTTCTGAGGACAATGGTTGTTCTCCTGGCACGTACGGCTCTAGCTCTGTTAATCGGTTACTTAAATAATTTAATGACATTTAATTACTACAGTTTTAGTTGATTTTATACTTTAAGTTCTATGAATTAGAAGCTAGCTGCTCTTTTTTAAAACAAATACAGGACAATGTTTCTCATCCATGTAATTAATAATTAGAATTTTAAATAGTATTGTCATGACATAATAATACTTTTTTTGCTGCTCGCAACCTACTATACTCTCCAGTTTTTTCAAAGATCCTTTGTAGGTGTGTCTTAATAGTATGTGCTGAACATTGAAGTATTTGAGCAATGACCGGATTTGATTTTCCTTCCCATACCCATTTCAACACCTCCATTTCTCTTGGTGTTAAATTGTAATTATTAACAAGGACTGAGATAATATTTTCAGGTATAGCCTTACTGGATGCCACTGAAGGGTAGATATTCTCAATCTGTATGGCCTTGCAAAGAGCTTTTAATAATGGCATCATTTCTTGAATTAATAATATATCATATGACAGTGAACTTTTACATAAAAAAGTACAAAGAGCTATATCTTTATCAAGCCATCTTGCATCCAACAACGTTGAGGTATCATCCCATGAAACAACTTTTTTAATATCAATTAAAGATCTCAGAACAATAATTGAACTGTTATTTAAGAAAGTATCCTGAGCAATGGTTTGGAGATAGTTAACCTCAAAACTCTCAAGCCCACAGCGTATTTCAAATTCTAGCTTTGGTTTATTGTCTGAAGTATCATACAACAATAATAAGAAAGCATTGCAACAAAGTTTATCATAAACCTCTTCATGTATCCATTCTGCATTTGTTATATTTTTTTCTTTTATTTCTTCTGTAGTTTCACATTCTTCAGTGTCGGGAAAATGCGATTTTAAATTGATTTTATCATTCATTACTATTTCTTTTAATACGTTCAGAATTAACCATAATCATCAGTAGTCTTTGATAGCTTGTTTAGCTTTGGAGAAGCCCATACAGAGAAATTTTAATGATTGACTTTGCTTTGTCTGGATCTTCTGCATTAATTGAGTCTTCAATTTCTTCACCAGTATTTTCCATCGCCATTTGATTTTCAAACGATTGAATCATCTTTGCTTCTATATTTGGCATTTTTAAATCACCATATTTGGCAATTTTATCTGCATCCTTACTTCTTAGGGCTGCCAACATTTTGTGAACAGGAATAAATTCATCATCATAAACTTTCTTTAACAATCCAATAGTGATAGTTTCTTCATCCAAGATAATCGCTCTTGCCTGAGTTAGACAAAAGAGTTTAATCAAAATATCAAAAACACCTTGAGTTAAATCATAAAGAACATCTTTAATATCATCATCAATTGCTTGTTTGTTGTTAAGCCATTGATATTTCCATAAAACGTCTACTAACTTATCCCAACTTGCATCTCTTTTTAATCTGTCCCATAACATACTTCCCTCACCTGTACTTCTTCTAGCCTGACGGAATTCTCCCGCAAATATTGGCATTGCCTGGGGAGTGCCTACGATAATGACTGATACTCCGATGGTATTAACCAACGTAACTAAAAAATTTAACATTTTTTTTGAACCACCACCTTTGGCAAGACTTAAGTGTTGAAATTCATCTATCACTAGCACACCAATTACATGTATATTTGCCAACTGAGCGACACTTGTCAGTAAATAGCCAATGCCTTTTCTTGAACCTCCATACTTTTTGGCATAATTTGTTCCCAAACGCCGGTCTAGTGCGTAAAAAAAGCTCAAACACAATTCACTTAATGAGCCATCATGCGGACAGTCCACTTTAAGCCATGGAACTTGAATCAGGTTATAGTCTGGATGATAAATAGCCCTGGGGTATGCAGAAAGCAGCTTATTTAATGTGGTCGTTTTACCCGAACCCGAAACACCTAGTAGAGCCATTGACGATGCCGTAGAATCAACGTTTTCATGCACATAAGCCGTCAGGTCTTTTTTAAGAATTCGTTCATAGCCATTATTTAACTGTTTTTTAAAATTGGCACTTTTAGGATTTCTCCCTAAATAACCCTGACGCATCATCTGGGATAATTTTCTTTCTAAGACAATATGAATTAAGAGAGGTTGGTAAAATGAAGTGACAATTCTAGCAATTGCATGAACACGGATATGTCCTGGAATATTAATTTCTTCTTCATTATACCTGGGAAGTGTTCGAAGTAATTTTGTTGCCTCTTTCTTGTCCATTATTTCTGGAAGTGCACTGATCAATGGGTTTTCAGCATACTCAGGCAGGCCTGGATCAATGTATTGTGCTTCTTTTATTAAGTTATCTTCATTCTTCATCATCGTCCTCAAATAAATCATCAATCATATCTGGAATTCCATAATCTTTTTCCTGATTATTGTTACTATTAATTGGAACAACATTTGAGATAGGTTGTGTTTCCACAGTATCACTTTTTGATTGTGTTTTTTTCATGCGCTCATGTTTTTTTTCTTCAATCCTGTTTTGCCTAATTCCTTTTGTCTGCTGTGACTTTGGAATATGTGATACATCAGGCTTGCTTGATTTAGCCGTTTCAGCTATATTTTTCAGATGATAGTCCAGTTCTAACTCACCTGCTTTTTTCTTAAGTTGGGATGTTGCTGCAGTAGTGGCCTTAATATCATTTCTTTGCCATACCTCCCAAATGGTCATATCAGCAAATTCCCGACTACGAGGTGTCAATGTTGCTATCCAGTATTCATCATACTTATTATTTGGCCGGATATATATTTTGTTAGCCGAATAGGGATCATAGGCAACAGTAATTTTTTTTACACCAGAATAGTTTCGTTCAAACCATCCCAAACCTAAGGCTTCTGCATTTGTATAGAAACACTTGAATAAGGATATTCCTTTTTCTGTGATTGTTGCTTGCGTATGTGGCAATAAATTGATGCTCACCAAATCTTCTGGGGCTCTTCTTAACTTGCCAGTTCTGTACTTAATTCCCCACTCCCATAGTGTTCTTGGGTTGTGCTCTAAAGTGGCCGGAATATCAGCATCTGGATCATATTTTGTTAAACAATGATCATTGTTATAATAAAGGATGCAGCGAATGATCATTTGAGTAAATTCATGAAGTGTTAGCGTGGCATCTAAGCGATAGTCAGGACCATTTCTCTTTTTTCCAATGGGTATGCCTGGCACATAGCCTTCAACATAGGGCTTAAACTTAACCTGAATTGTTCTGAAATATCGTTCAACTATTCCTTTCCAATCTGCTCTGTAAGCTGCTGCATTTTCAATGCTGACATGGAATGCTTTACTTAATACTTCAATGTGTCTACCCAGCATTTCACCTTTATCAGCCATAATTACTTCAGGCAGACCAACTGCTGGCCATTGTTCAGGGGTTATATCTATATCAAAAGCTTTACAGAATGCCTGTTTTTCACAAACAGTATTTGCTAAGGCTTCCATAGCACTCACCCAGGATGGACTTTCCAGACCAACATAGACACCTGTTACTAAGCGGCTAAAGACATCTACTACAATGTATATTACTGGACGACCAATAATCTTACTTTGGTCAATGCTTGATACTAAGTAGACATCACCTATTGTTGCATCAATTTGGTAGCGACTTCCTGGGCCAGCCACTTCAGCAGTTGAAGTACCCAAGACAGGTCGAAAATCTTTAAGATAATTGACATCGCCTTCTCTGCGTTTGGTCACTTCTATTGGGGAATATTCCTGTTTAAAGAAATAGTTAAACTGCATTTCTGTGGGTGCTTCTGCAATAGCAATGGGATCTTTCTTTAGTGGATCAATACCAAAAGCAATTAGCATTTGATTAAAAGCATACGTGAATTCATATTTACCTTTTTTCAAATAGCTTTTTTCTATAGCAACACGAAAAAATTTTCGGATATTATCATCAACATTGACTCCAATACCTGGCGTCCTTGTTCGTGGCCTTCCACGCTTTGCTTTACCAGCTTTTCTTTGTTCTCCTGCAGAGCCACATTTGTCATAATTTGCACTTAAGGCATTTTGACAATTGCCAAATTGCCAATACCTGCGAAGGTACCGATAATATGTCTGTTTTGTTATTCCATGGCATTTAAATGCTTCATTAACTATAATTCCTCTTTCTTTCCGTTTGTAGATATCAGGCTGTAAGTTAACAACATCTTTAATGGCATTCCATGCTTTTTTCTGGATAAGTTCTGATTTTGAACCTACTTTTGGCGAAGACAGAACTTTTGTTATATAGGGGTCATCAATGTCTTTTAATTCATCATTGGCGACTAAATGTTCAAATTCGATTCTTGAGCTATTTTCTGGCAGTGCTTTTATGTCATCTATATCTATCCAGATGATAATTTGTTCGTAGGTCCAAAGTATGCGTATCCTACGGCTTCCCATGACATATACATCGTTATGCAGAAACATAATTTGCTTCTCCATTTATCCATAACTCCGATGGTGTAATCTCATCACTTTTAAGTTTTGTATGTTGGATCTGGCTCATGTCCCATAAAAATGCCCGTTGAGCAAGAAGGTGTCTTAAATATTTTAAATAAGTGCCCGGCTCTTCACCATGTGCTTTGTCCAATTGTGCCATTAGATAAGAGACTTTATTAACAGGGTAGGTTTCAAATGCATAATGTATTTGTTGAAAGATTTGTATTTGATCTTCATTGGTTAATTCATAGCTGTACATATGAGGCAAAAGCCAGCGGATATTTTTTACCAGAATTACTGGTATTTCTTTTTCTGTCATAATAAACCAGATAATACCTTTCAATTCCCAATATCGTCTTTCTAATTCTTGCTTCTCAATCACTCGTTTATCTTCAAGATCGGATGAGTATTTGACTGATATGGCAAAACGCTTATTTTCTGTGCCATCTCTCATATCAATCAGGAAATCAGTCGTCATTACCTGCAGAATTCCTTTATATTGTGGGTGTCGAATCCCTAATTTTTCAGCCAGAGCTACAGTATCATCGATATTTAAGGGAAACTGTTCTCTGATATCAACCATTAAGGTTGACCAGTCAAAAAGATAAAAAGTTGCCAATTCCAGATCGGATAACAGATGGACTACCCGACCATGGATAACACTGGGTAAGCGATGACTACGACCTTTGCTAGGCACATCACGTACTTCAAGGAAGGGTTTATAAGCAGCACCAATTCCTTGCCCACGACCTTCTTTAAATCGTTTGGCAATATTAGACTTTACTAATCTATTGATTATTTTCGGGTTTGGCTTGAGGAAATCACTCATTTTGGGGCATCCTGCTTAATATTTAATCAAATATTAGCATAAACACCCTAAGGATGATACTTTATTATCAATTCACAGCATTTTCTCACACAATGTTTTATTCTATTCCACAGTGACAGATTTTGCTAAATTTCTTGGTTGATCAACATCTGTTCCTTTTATTATTGCCACATGATATGAGAGTAATTGTAATGGGACAGTGAATACCATCGGGGCGATCAAAGAATCTATTTCTCCAACTTTAATAACTTTAATAACTTTAATCGATTCTTCTTCGAGATCGGCATGAGTGTCAGAGAATACGTAGAGTTTACCTCCTCGAGTTTTTACTTCCTGCAGGTTGGATTTTAATTTTCCGATAAGATCATTATTGGGTGCAACTGCGACCACCGGCATATCGGCATCAACCAGTGCCAGCGGACCATGCTTTAATTCACCGGCCGGGTAGGCTTCTGCATGTATATAGGATATTTCTTTTAGTTTTAATGCCCCTTCCATGGCAATAGGGTATTGTGTTCCTCTGCCCAAAAATAAAGTGTTCTGTTTATCAGAAAACTCTTTTGACAGTTCAGCAATTTCTTTATCTAATAATAATGCTTTTTCAATTTGTCCCGGTAGTTTTCTTAATGCTTCTACTGCTTCTACTTCCAGTTTTGTATTCCCTTTTTCTTTGGCAACACACACCACAAGCATTAGTAAAGCCGTTAGTTGTGTTGTAAAGGCTTTGGTTGATGCTACCCCAATTTCCGGCCCTGCATGGGTCATAAAAGCCAGATTTGATTCTCTCACCAAAGAACTTTCTGGTACATTACAAATAACCAGGGAGTGCTGCACACCCTGTTTTTTTGCCTCTCTTAAGGCTGCCAGAGTATCGGCGGTTTCACCTGATTGAGAAATGGTGACAATAAGAGTTTTTTCACTATAGACTGCTTTACGATAACGAAATTCACTGGCAACCTCAACCATACAGGGAATACCTACGATTCCTTCAAACCAGTATTTTGCTACTAATCCTGAGTGATAACTGGTACCGCAGGCAATAATATAGACTGAATCAATTTCTTTAAAAATTTTTTCTGCGCCATAGCCAAAAGAATTTGTAAAGACATGGGTATTATCAATGCGTCCTTCTAAAGTATCAGCAACCGCCTTGGGTTGTTCATAAATTTCTTTTAGCATGTAGTGACGGTATTCACCGCGTTCTACAGCATCTGCACTGATTTCACTCTTTTTCATGGGGCGTTCAACTTCTTCCCCTGATTTATCATAAATAACAATGGAATTACGGGTGATGTCAGCAATATCGCCTTCTTCCAAAAAGATAAATTGCTGTGTTACGGGAAGCAGAGCAGAGACATCTGAGGCAATAAAGTTTTCGCCAATACCTAAACCAATTACTAATGGACTGCCGCTTCTCGCAGCAATCAGACGTTCTTCATTATTGTCAATTACGCCTAAGGCATAAGCTCCATTTAAATGCTTAATGGTTGCACGCACCGAACTTAATAAATCTTTTCCCTGTTTTTTATATTTTCCAATCAGATGGACAATACTTTCACTATCGGTTTGTGAACAAAACTCAATTCCTTCTGAACCCAGTTTATTTTTTATTTGTTCATAGTTTTCGATAATTCCATTATGAACCAGAGCAATATTATCCTCACTCATATGCGGGTGGGCATTATGTTCTGCTGGTTCTCCATGTGTCGCCCAACGGGTATGAGCCACGCCAATACTGCCTTTTATTGGATTTAGTTCTAATTCATCCTCAAGCCTGGCAACTTTTCCCAGAGCCCTTTGTCTGCTGATTGTTTTATCTTTTCCCTGAATAGCTAATCCGGCGGAATCATAGCCTCTGTATTCCAGTCTTTTCAGACCTTCTATTAAAATCGCTTCAACGTTCCGTTCTGCAATAGCACCGACTATTCCGCACATAGTTTATCCTGTTATTTTTATTATAAAGATGAGTTTTCAATCATTTCTGTTTACTGGGTCTTTTCCAGCCATCAAGCGTTTTTTGTCCCGCTCTGGTGAAGGTTAATTTATCTGCTTCTGCATTTCTACTTAGTGTTGATCCTGCTCCAATAGTTGCACCATGGCCTATCTCAATAGGTGCAACTAATGCTGTATTTGATCCGATAAAAGCATTATCGCCAATTTTAGTTAAATGTTTATAGGCACCATCATAATTACAGGTAATAGTACCTGCACCAATATTGACGTTTTCACCCATTTCAGTATCACCAATATAGCTTAAGTGGTTTACTTTTGATCCTTTGGCTATATGTGATTTTTTTATTTCAACAAAGTTACCGACTTTGGCATTGTCATCCAGTTTTGTATCTGGCCTTAATCGTGAAAATGGGCCTATATGACAGCCATTAGCAATTGTTGATTTATCCAGAATACAATTTTCCAGAATTTCAACATTATCGTCAATGGTAATATCTTTTATAATCGTGTTAGCACCAATGGTGACATTACTGCCTATCTTGCAGTGACCTTCTATAATGACATTAATATCAATAATGACATCATGGCCCACTTCAATAGTACCTCGCAAGTCAAAGCGACTGGGATCCCTAAGTGTTACACCCTCTTTCATCAGTCGGTATGCCTGACGTTTTTGATATTCTCGTTCTAGTTCAGCCAATTGAATTTTATTATTAATACCTTCAATTTCCTTATTGTCATCAACAATACAGCTTTGAACAACTTCTCCTTCCACAATAGCTAACTCAATCAGATCAGTTAAATAATATTCCCCCTGAGCATTGTTATTGCCTATCCTGATTAACCACTGTTTTAATTTATCGCCATCAACCACCATGACACCAGTATTTATCTCAGTAATTTGTTTTATTGCCTCGCTGGCATCTTTCTGTTCTACAATTTTTTCAATCTTCGACTCGCTATTTCTGACAATACGCCCATAGCCCTGTGGATCATCCAGATTTGCGGTTAATAGTGCAATTGAGCTACTTTGTTTTGCTGCTAATAATTTATTAAGTGTTTCTGAACTCAGTAAAGGTACATCACCATATAAAATTAAAACATTTGCCGAATCATCTACTGTATCTATTGCCTGTTGTACTGCATGCCCGGTACCTAATTGTTCTTTTTGCTCACACCAAATCAGCTGTCTATCTATTAATAAATTTTTTACCTGCTCTCCGCCATGACCATAAATCAAACTGATTGATTCTGCCTTGAGTTCTTCTGCGCTTTCTATTACGTGCTCTACGAGTGATTTGCCTGCTAGTTTATGTAATACTTTGGGTAAATTTGAATACATTCTCGTGCCTTTTCCAGCGGCTAGAATTACAACTTGGAGCTTCTTTTTTGACCGTGTCTTTGTATTCATTATTCATTTTCTCTTAAAATGTCTTATTATTGTGTACGCCCGTCATGGGCATAAACTAATGGGGTGTAAGTCCCCTGTAGGAGGATCACCGCTATGTAAATTGTATCCAACCAT
>JAHXIM010000240.1 GCA_025655635.1 gamma proteobacterium symbiont of Lucinoma myriamae
AAAATTTCTTTCTTAATTTCATTTTATCTCCATCCCTGACCATATGAACACGGCTTAGAAAGGATTGCCCTAACAGCACTTCTGTCGGGAAGGAACCTTCAAGGACAACAGCACGCACATTGTAGAGCTTAATATGTCCTATTTTCACTTCATCTAAATTAAGGGAATAGCCATTAGCAACACCTGATGCTGTTGATGATTGCATCCGGGTACCTTTTTTATATTTTAAACCCATTCGCCTTGCCTCAACTGAACTCATGGCAACTGATGTGGCTCCGGTATCAATTAAAAAATGTATCGAAAATTTATTGATACTGCCATGAACACGAAACATATTATATTGATCTTTCCAGACAACCAGCTCTTTACCCGGATCCGCTTTTTTAAAGCTCGTAGAAATTTCGGAGCCTAGTTTAAATTTTTTCTTTTCACCATGTAATTCTAAAAAAACCGCATTACTATCAGAACTAATTAATTTGACACCTTTATAGGTTTGTCCTTTCTTTAATATCTTTTGGCTGCCATCAATAACCAGCATAGCTTTATCGGTAAATAAGGCCATGACTTTAATTTTGTGACTGGCAAAACTATCTAATGAGAACAATAATAATATTAGAGAAATTAGACTTAATGCCATTATTTTTTTTGCAATGACTTGTCTATATACAGAGCTTATATTCATGGGTCTACCATTTAATAAAATTTGACTATCAGGAACAAACAAATCCAAGCATAAATCCCAGCTAACACATCATCAATCATAATTCCAAAACCGCCTTCTACATGCTTGTCTAAATAGCGGATAGGCCAGGGCTTTACTATATCGAAAAAGCGAAACAAAATAAATCCGATTAGTACCCATTTCCAGTCAAAAGGAATTAAAAATAGGGTGATCCAGAAACCGACAAATTCATCCCAGACAATACCTGAGAAATCATGTACTTTTAGATCATCCGAAGTAATCTGGCAAATACGAATACCAGCAAAAAAAGCTGCTATGGTGACAGCACCATAAACAGTCCAGGGTAATTGCACTAACAATAAATACAGCGGTATTGCCGCCAGGGTACCAAAAGTTCCCGGTGCAAACTTAGCAAGACCTGAGCCAAAGCCAAAGGCTAAAAAATGCCATGGATTTTTCCAGACCTGATGACGGGATCGTATAATGTCTTTATCCAAAGTGATCATAACCTTTTGCGTTGATTTTATATTCCTGGCCATCTGCCTTGACTAAACGCAGACCTGGGTCAGCTGTAATTTTTCCTATAGCGCTGAAGTGAGGAAATTGCTGCTTGATCCTGAGCCAGTCTTTTTTTGCCAGAGTAAAACAAAGTTCATAATCATCACCACCCGTCAGGGCTTTCTCCCATGCCTGTTGTTTGTCCAGACAGGATAAAGCACTGGCTAATGGCAATTGTTCTAATTGTAATTCAGCACCCACATCACTGGCTTTTAAAATATGCCCGAGATCGGATGTTAAGCCATCTGATAGATCCAATGCAGAGTGAGCCACTTCTTTTAGATACAAACCTTCTTTGATTCGAGCTTGCGGATAGTTAAGTGCATGGATTGTCTGTTGTTTCTCATCATCACTCAGGCCTTTATATTGACTTGAGTTTTCCCCCAGCACAATATCCAGGCCCAAAGCAGCTGCACCCAACTCTCCCGTCACGGCAATAATATCACCGACTTGAGCAGCAGAACGTTTTAAGCCTTTCCCTGGTTCAAGATAACCACAAACTTGAATGGTTATTGACAAGGAACCATGGGTGGTATCACCGCCAATTAATTGAATATTATGCTGTGCAGCAAGAGAAAATAAGGACTGCGAAAAACTATTGAGCCACTGTTCACGAAACGCAGTGTCCCATTCATCATCACCTGGCAGCGTCAAACTCAGGGTAAACCAGGCCGGTTCAGCTCCCATAGCAGCCAAATCACTTAAATTAACCGCCAGAGCCTTATAGGCAATTGCATCTGCTGAAGTATTATGAGGAAAGTGTATACCACTATTAAGGGTATCAATTGAAAATGCTAAATAGGTCTGTTCTTTAGGGGAAACGATGGCACAATCATCACCAATGCCTAAAATCAGATCAGAACGTTGTACTTGTTCCGGATCAGAAAAATAGGATTGAATAAGTTGAAATTCTGATCCTGCCATAGTTTTTGTTAATCGTTATTATTAATGATTATCAGTTGCTTATTTTTTCCGGGCTTTTTTGCGATGCGGTGCTTTTATTTCAGGCTGACGTAATTTATCGGCGACTTTATCCATAATGCCATTAATAAATTTGTGACCATCTTCAGCACCAAACACTTTGCCACATTCAACCGATTCATTGATAGCAACACGATAAGGGATATCAGGGCGTTGTTGCAACTCAAAGACACCGATCAATAGAATCGCCTGCTCTACTGGATCAACACTGACAAATGAACGGCTTAAAAAAGCCTCCATTTGATCAATCAAGGCCATTTTATGAGCTGTTACAAAGTGCAGAATTTCCTGAAAGTAAGCCACATCAGCATCTTCAAAATCATGTTCACTGATAAAATGAACTTCGATATCCGAGACATTCTGTTCCGTCAATAACCAGGAATAAAGTGCCTGTACTGCAAACTGTCGTGATTTAGTTCGATTTTTCACTGCCATACCCTACGCCTGTAAACTAAGCAAAGTTATTCAAAACATTAACCATTTCTATGGCTGATAATGCGGCTTCTGTGCCTTTGTTGCCCATTTTAGTACCAGAACGTTCAATAGCCTGTTCAATCGTATCAACTGTCAATACACCAAAAGCAACAGGCAGATCGTAATCCATACACACTTGTGCCAGCCCTTTTGAATTTTCATTGGCAACAAAATCAAAATGCGGTGTACCACCGCGAATGACTGCACCTAAAGCAATTATAGCATCATATTTCTTACTTGCCGCCATACGTTTGGCCGCCAGTGGAATTTCTACAGCACCGGGTACGCGCAGAATTTCAATATCTTCTTCTTTGCCGCCATGTCTTAAAATAGTGTCAACAGCACCATCAAGTAACGGTTCAACAATAAAACTATTAAAGCGACTGATCACAATACCAAACTTGGCATTATCAACTTGCATTCCGCCTTCATATGTTTTTATATTCATTTTTTATCCTTATCTATTTTTTCTGTTTTTTCTGTTTTTTCAGACTTTTTATGAGCCTGTATAATATTCAACCACTTCCAAACCAAAGCCTGATAAGCCATGTATTTTCTTAGGTGCTGACATGACTTTCATCTGTTTGACACCAATGGATTTTAAAATCTGTGCACCTAAACCATAAGTACGTAAGTCTTTGGTTTTACCCATATGAGAAGAGGTTTCACCCAACTGTAATTTTTTATAGTGATCAATTCGATTCACCAGTTCACTACTGGTTTCATGACTACGCAGAATAACAATAACCCCATTGCCTTCCTTTTCCATTTTCTGCATGACATCATTTAGAGGCCAGCCGCAATCATCCATTTGCGCATCGAGCATATCACATAGTGAATTTTCCATATGAACCCGAACTAAAACAGCTTGTTCCGGATCAATTTTACCCTTGATCATCGCCAGATGGACCTGACCGGAAATGGCATCATGATAAGCTTCCAGACGAAAATCTCCAGCAGCTGTAGGTAAGTTGCACTCACTGACTTTTTCAACAGAATGTTCATTCTTTAAGCGATATTCAATTAAGTCAGCAATAGTGCCTATTTTAAGGTCAAATTTTTCAGCAAAGATTTCTAAATCATCGCGTCTTGCCATAGAACCGTCTTCATTGAGAATTTCAACAATCACTGCTGATGCCTCTAAACCTGCAAGTCTGGACAGGTCACAGCCCGCCTCCGTATGACCGGCACGAGTTAATACACCGCCAGGTTGTGCTTCAAGAGGAAAGATATGCCCGGGCTGAACGATATCTGAAGGTTGAGCATTCTCGGCCACTGCCGCCTGGATAGTCACAGCCCGATCACCCGCAGAAATACCGGTTGTCACACCTTCTGATGCTTCAATAGAGACGGTAAAGTTAGTCCCGTATTCAGCCTGATTGCTGTCAACCATAAGAGGAATCTGCAGTTGCTTACAACGCTGCTGAGTTAAGGTCAGACAAATCAAACCACGACCATTAGTAGCCATAAAGTTCACATCTTCCGGCGTGACCTTACTGGCCGCCATTAATAAATCACCTTCATTTTCACGGTCTTCATCATCAACAATAATGACCATCTTGCCATCACGAATGTCTTCCAATATTTCTTCAATCGAATTAAAATTTGCCATAATAGTTGTGTAATCTTTACTTTTGTTATCTTTAAGTTATAAAAAATGTAACTATTCAGTTACTCTAATCGTTCTTTGTCGTAAGCTGTAAATACGCTTTTAGCTAAGCATAATCTCTAGAGAAATAAATAGCCTTTAGCGAGATAAAAAGCCGTTCTCAGCCAATAAGGCCATTGTCACTTCCTGTTTAGGCGCTGTTTGTGCAGCTTTGTCCCCTAACAATAGTCGTTCCAGATAACGGGCAATAATGTCCACTTCAAGATTAACTTCATCACCTGCCTGAGCTGATGCTAAAGTGGTTTCATCCAATGTATGCGGCACGATATTTAATTCAAACATGGCTCCGTTCAATTCATTGATGGTTAAACTGATACCATTAACACAAATAGAGCCCTTGGCGGCAATATACTTTGCCAGCTCATCAGGTGCCTGTATTTTAAAATGAATTGAACGCCCTGCATGACTGCGTTCAATAATTCTTCCCAGGCCATCCACATGTCCGCTGACAATGTGTCCGCCCAGATGAGTGGTCGGCAAGAGTGCTTTTTCAAGATTCACCCGACTGCCCACTTTAATCTGTTTAAAACTGGTTTTTGCTAAAGTTTCACCTGAGACATCTGCCCAAAAACCATCACCCGGTAAAACCACCGCTGTCAGACAAACTCCATTGGTGGCAATACTATCACCAATGGCCACATCAGACAGATCCAGTGAACCGGTTTTAACATAAAAGCGACTATCCAGCCCTTTGGGTTCAATGGCTGCGATTTGACCAATCGCCTGAATAATACCGGTAAACATATTTATCTGTGTTCCTGCTTTCTTTTAACTCGTTATTTACTGTTTTACTGCGATACGGCTGCCGTAATACGATAATCCCGACCCACGGCACGAATATCCTGTATGGATAAATTAATTCGTTCAGCCATTGAATCCAGCCCCGGAAGATTAAATAATCCTCGCGCATCGCTGCCCATCAGATGAGGGGCCATATAAATAATCAGTTCATCAACAAAACCCGCCTGCAGCATTGCCCCCGTCAGAGTGGCACCCGCTTCAAGCAGCACATCATTATATTGACGTTGCGTCAGTACCGACATCACTGCGTCCAGAGACAACGAATGTTTCTGTGTCGCTAACAGATGCACTTGTGCACCCTGCTGTTCTAACTCGTCTACTTTCTCTTGCGCTGCATATTCCCGACCGGCCAGTATAAGAGTCTGCCCCGGCAAGCTAAGCATTTTTGCCTGTGCTGACATATTAAGCTGGGTATCAAGAATGACTCGCTCAGGCTGTCGTTCATTGCCTGTACTTTTATCTTTTAACAGACCTTCATATTTCTCTGAGCGCACATTCATAGAGGGATCGTCTGCTATTACAGTGCCTATGCCTGTCAATATTGCTGAGCTTTCAGCCCGTAAGCGCTGCACATCTTCTCTGGCATCAGCTGCTGTGATCCACTTACTCTCACCATTAGCCATCGCTGTACGGCCATCAAGACTCATGGCCATTTTACAACGGATCCTGGGGCGTTGTGTCTCCATGCGCTGAACAAAGCCGGGATTTAATGCCCGCGCTTCTGTTTCCAGCACACCACTGCTGACTTCAATACCATTTTCCTGCAAACGATTAATGCCATTACCCGCCACCAGCGGATTTGGATCAACCATTGCCACAACCACTCGCTTTACACCGGCATCAATAAGCGCATTACTGCATGGCGGTGTTTTACCAAAATGACTGCATGGCTCTAAAGTGACGTATGCCGTAGCACCTTTCGCCGTAGCACCCTGAGCATTATCTCCAGATTGAATTTGTGCCAGAGCATTCACTTCTGCATGTCCCTGTCCGGCATATTGATGCCAGCCCTGAGCAATAATCTGTTCATCCCGAACCAGAACACAACCCACTCTGGGGTTAGGATGGGTGGTGTACCAGCCTTTTTTTGCCAAAGCAATGGCCTGAGCCATATAGTATTCATCAGTGCTCTTAGCTTCAGTAAGCATGGTAATTAATCCAACCGCTTATGGTGCTTCAAGACGTTCAATTTCCTGACGAAATTCATCAATATCCTGAAAACTACGATAAACAGAAGCAAAACGCACGTAAGCTACCTGATCCAGTTTTTTTAATTCGTCCATCACCCATTCACCCAGACGATTGGCAGGGACTTCTCTGTCACCTGTTGCCCGCAGATTGTACTTTATGTGATTGACGGCCTGTTCAATGGTTTCCATTGAGACAGGACGTTTCTCCAGAGCCTTGGACATGCCCTGAAGCAATTTTTGTTCATCAAAAGGGACTCTTGAGCCATCACTTTTGATAATACGCGGCATCACTAATTCGGCCGTTTCAAAGGTAGTAAAACGCTCGGCACAGGTCAGGCATTCCCGTCTGCGGCGCACTGAATCCCCTTCATTTGCTAAACGGGAATCAATGACTTTAGTATCCGCTGCATTACAAAATGGACAACGCATAAATGAATTACCTTCTCATGTCTTTAAAGCAACTTATGCGTAGACCGGAAAACGCTTACACAAATCAAGTACTTTTTGTTTTACCTGAGTAACACTTTCCATTGTACCCATATTTTCCACCACTCTGTCAGCTTCGTCCATTTCGCATAATTCGTCCAGAACATCACAGATCCAGCCCGCTAATTCTGAGCTTTCCTGCTCTTTAAAGCCACGCGTAGTAATCGCAGGAGAACCAATGCGCAGACCACTGGTCACAAATGGTGACTGTGGATCATTGGGTACTGAGTTTTTGTTCACAGTAATGTTCGCCAGACCCAGCGCTGCATCGGCGGCTTTACCTGTCAGTTTACGACTGATCAGGCTGACCAGAAATAAATGATTATCTGTACCACCAGATACGACATCATAGCCGCGATCTAAAAAGACGGTTGCCATGGCACGGGCATTTTCAACTACTTGCTTTTGATAGGTCTTATAATCGTCTTCCATTGCTTCTTTAAAGGCAACGGCTTTACCGGCAATAACATGCATCAATGGTCCACCCTGAGTACCGGGAAAGATCATTGAGTTCAATTTCTTTTCAATTTCTGGATTTGATTTTGCCAGAATAATACCGCCACGTGGTCCACGCAGTGTTTTGTGTGTGGTAGAAGTCGTCACATCGGCAATTTGTACTGGACTTGGGTAAACGCCTGCGGCAATTAAGCCGGCAACGTGTGCCATATCAACCATAAGATAAGCACCCACTGAATCCGCAATATCACGAAAACGCTGCCAGTCCATGACGCGGGAATAAGCACTGAAGCCGGCAATGATCATTTTTGGCTTATGTTCTTTTGCCAGACGCTCAACTTCGTCATAATCAACTTCACCGGTTTCTTCATTAAGGCCGTATTGAACAGCATTAAATAATTTACCGGAAAAACTCACTTTTGAACCGTGAGTCAGGTGACCACCATGTGCCAGACTCATACCCAGTACTGTATCGCCAGCATTCAGCAGAGCAAAATAAACCGCCGCATTAGCTTGTGAACCCGAGTGAGGCTGTACATTGGCATAATCTGCACCAAAAAGCTCTTTAGCACGATCAATTGCCAGCTGCTCAGCAATATCAACATTTTCACAACCGCCGTAATAACGTTTGCCCGGATAACCTTCTGCATATTTATTCGTCAGCACTGAACCCTGAGCCTGCATCACTCTTGGGCTGGTGTAGTTTTCTGAGGCAATCAGTTCAATGTGTTCTTCCTGGCGTATTTCCTCATGTTGCATTGCATTCCAGAGTTCGTCATCATAGCCAGCAATTGTCATATCTTTCGTAAACATGAGGATTCCTTATAAAATTAGGTTAAAATATATTTAGCTCATTGTTTCAACAAAAACAGTCAGAAACGCTGAGCCTCGGGATCATACCCTATATAGCGAATATTATAAACCTATAACGATTGATAAAGCCTGTACAGGTTTATACAAACATATATTTCCTTTATATTTCAATCACCTGCATTAGACTTCATCAATAATTGGTGTGGTTTCAATAACTTAAACATTACCCTTTAATTGTGAATAATGTGAGAGTTATTAACAATGTTATAGGTGAATAACATGATAAAAGAATTAGTTAGTAATGCCGTCGTTACCAGCATGAAGCACATGCTGAACAACAACATCCCCTTAGAAAATCCATCCACTTTTTATACATAAGTTCCAAATGATAGGCAATATTGGTAGTCGTGGGGGTGTAAAAAAAGAGGGAACACTCTTCTGTTTCAATATTAAAGTTAAAAAGATAGCACCCAGTACCATGAAAGGCTCTGCTGCACCTGTTCTGACTGTTCCTGTCAGTCGCCAGGTACTTTTCAGAGATACTCTAATCCCATAAGGTCAGATCTATTGATATTCTTGTTCGTAAATTAACGCTTAAAGTCAAAATCGACCCAATAAACAGCTGACTAAGTTTGATGTTTCAGGCTCAAAAAAGGATAGGCAATTCAATGATACTTTTCAATCTATAAACAAGAAATTGTTCCATTTTGATACTTCAGATTAGCTAAATGAGGATGTAAAAGTCAGAAAATTGCAGTTATTCAGAAAACAGGTGTTTCCTGAATAACTGCGATGTTCTTCATTTCAGCATCACATTCCGGATAAAACACATCAGGACCTGCCAGATATACGGTTTTCATGGTGTTCGCTGATGAATTATGCAGGTGATATCAAACCTGATGCGGTATTTATTCAGCTTTTTTTCCTTTCATGTCACCGACAACCGCGCCTGCAGCCGCACCAATCGCTGCACCTGTCCAGCCGTTACCACCAGTGAGAGCTGATATTCCAGCACCAGCTGCCGCACCAATGGCCGCACCTGAGAGAGCGCCCTGCTCCCGTTGACTCATATCTGTACAGGCCACAGAACTGCCCAATATAATTACCAGCAAGGGATATATCAATTTATTCATAATGTTACTCCTTTACTTTTTTAGATTTGGCTTGGCCATTTCGGTATAAAGCACCCCGATGACTGCTCGTTTGCTTTGATCAGGATGATCCGTGTAGAACTTATCAAGTTGCGTAACGATATTGGCAATCGAAATACCGGACAGACCTTCCAGTAAAACGGGAACAATGCTGCGTCCGCGCATTAATTCGTAGTCCTTACCTGCCATAGCTTCCTCAATCTCAAGGACATTGCCAACTCCAAACAAAAACGCTCGTTTTTGTTCCAGGCTTGAACTCATCCAATGTTCACCGGTGACAATTTCAAGATCCTTTGCAGCCCACGCAGATACGCAAAGCACTGCAAATAAAATGGATATCAAAATGATGGATAACTTTTTCATAAGCATACTTCCTTATTAAATTTCATCGAACAAAAATTCAATTTTCATTCTCAAAAACCATTTCTAATTCAATAGATGCGATTTAGACTTTACGGCATAAAACTATCTATTATTTAATAGACTAGTATAAAGTTCACTATAAGTAAATCCCACAAAAAGAGTGACTCTACTCCTCCCTACTCCCCTGCAAAGGGGAGTTAAAAAAGAGACTGAACATTAAAATTCTTTCATAATTCAACCAGAGTAGTTTTCTCTGGTAAGCGTCTTCAGGCATATAATCCTATAAAAATCAGTTGAAAATGGTCTATAATCATAACCCATTGAAATTATAGTGAAATATCATGATATTACCACCAAAAATCA
>JAHXIM010000443.1 GCA_025655635.1 gamma proteobacterium symbiont of Lucinoma myriamae
AAAGCGGCACCACCTTCAGGTGGTTAACAAATTAGTCCGCTTTGAGCGGTTAACAAATTCAAGCCTCCGGCTTTGCCGGAGGTCTTTGACTTTATAGCCAATCAAGATCAAGGAGCAGTCTGTGAGTGAAAAATATCAAAGAATCTTATTAAAACTCAGCGGTGAGGCATTAATGGGAGAACAAAATTTTGGTATTGATCCACAGGTGCTGACTTATGTTTCTCAAGAAGTAAAAAATTTAATTGATCAGGGTATCCAGGTGGGTATTGTGATTGGTGGTGGTAATATTTTTCGTGGTGTCGGTTTGGCGGCATCCGGCATGGATAGAGTTTCCGGCGATCATATGGGTATGCTGGCAACGGTTATTAACTCCCTGGCTTTGCAGGATGCACTGGAAAAATCGGGTGTACCTGCCAGAGTGATGTCGGCACTGCCTATTCATCAAGTGTGTGAAGATTATATTCGCCGTAGAGCCATTCGCCATCTTGAAAAAGGTCGGGTTGCTATTTTTGCTGCGGGTACGGGGAATCCTTTTTTTACTACAGATTCAGCCGCAAGTTTACGCGGCATTGAAATAGAAGCGGATGTGGTTATTAAGGCAACTAAGGTTGATGGTGTCTACTCAGCTGATCCTGTTAAAGATCCTGATGCCACACTTTATCATAATTTAACTTATGATGAGGTTTTAGATAAAAAATTAAATGTCATGGACGCGACTGCAATTGTCTTATGCCGTGACCATAAAATGCCGATACGGGTTTATAATATGACCAAAGAAGGCGCACTCAATAAAGTAATTAATGGTGACCAGGAAGGTACACTAGTCGAATAATTCTTATTTTCTACTATTTCAATACTCGGATAAATGAATTAACACCTATACAACCAGCTTGTTTAAGTGCCGTCAGGAGAACAATTATGATTAATGAAATTCAAAGTGATACCAATACCCGTATGGGGAAAACCATTGACTCACTCAAACAAGATTTAATGAAAGTGAGAACAGGGCGGGCTCATACCAGTCTTCTTGATAGTATTATGGTTGATTATTATGGCAATCCCACGCCATTAAATCAGGTGGCTAATATTTCAGTACTTGATGCCAGAACTTTATCTGTCCAGGTTTGGGAAAAGCAAATGACACCAGTGATTGAAAAAGCGATTTTAACCTCTGATCTGGGCTTAAATCCTGCTACCAGCGGTGAATTAATTCGTATCCCTCTGCCTCCTTTGACAGAAGAAACACGTAAAAATCTTATTAAAGTCGTACGTGGTGAAGGTGAGAATGCAAAGGTTGCTATTCGTAATATTCGTAGAGATGCTAACGGTTCATTAAAAGATCTGGAAAAAGAAAAAGAAATTTCGGAAGATGATGAGCGCCGTGGTCAGGACGCTATTCAAAAAATAACGGATAGTCATGTAAAAGAAGTAGATGATGTATTAGCGGTTAAAGAAAAAGATTTAATGGAAATCTAGAATGCCGGCGGATAACCCCACTCGTCCCCAAGGAAATGCCTTAAAACACGTCTGTATTATAATGGATGGTAATGGACGTTGGGCAAAAAAACGTTTTATGCCTCGATTTGCAGGTCATAAAGCGGGTTTAAGTACGGTACGAAAAATTGTCAGTAGTTGCGTAGAGCAGCAGATTGAAGTGTTGACCATATTTGCTTTTAGTAGTGAAAACTGGCGCAGACCAGAAAAAGAAGTTGGTTTATTGATGGAGTTATTTGCCACTGCATTGACTCGGGAAGTAAAAAAACTTCATGAGAATAATATTCAGTTACGCATTATTGGTGATCTGGATGCTTTTTCAGATAAGATAAGAGTGCTTATAGATAAAGCACTGTTATTAACTGCAGATAATGACGGTTTGATCCTTAACGTAGCAGCTAATTATGGCGGTCGCTGGGATATCACTCAGGCGACTCAACAGGTGGCACATAAAGTAGAGCAGGGCCTGTTAACTGTGGGTGATATTGATGAAGCTGTTATTGAAAAGCATTTATCTTTAAGGGGACAGCCCGAACCTGATTTGTTTATACGTACCGGCGGTGAAAAAAGAATCAGCAATTTCATATTATGGCAGCTGGCCTACTGTGAATTCTATTTTACCGATGTTTTATGGCCGGATTTTAATAAAAAAATATTCCTTGAAGCGATTGATTCTTTTTATGCCAGACAAAGGCGTTTTGGTCGCACAGGTGATCAACTAAAACAAGAATAAGTCCTGTATGTTAAAATTAAGAATCATTACTGCTTTAATTCTCTTCCCCCTTGCCGTATACGGTATTTTATTCCTGTCAAATAATTCCTTTGCTGCATTTGTTGGTTTTATTACATTGTTGGGAGCCTATGAATGGGCCGGCTTTGCTAGATTTCCATCAATTCTGTCAAAATTAGCCTATGTGGTTATTATTGGCACCATTATATTTTCCCTCTGGTTAGTTAATTTTATCTTATCATCAAGTATGATGAATGGGATTGCTGTTGGTTTTTGGTTGTTTGCTCTTATTTTGCTGTCTGGATTTCCCGATAAGGTTAAATTTTGGCAGGAAAGAAATGTGCTTATTGCCATAATAGGCAGTTTTTTGTTGGTTTTAACCTGGTATGCTCTCATTTCAATTCACGCCATTGAAGCACTGGAATTTGCCCAGACAACAATCAGTGGACCGTATCTGGTTTTTTCCGTCATGATGTTAGTCTGGATTGCTGATACAGGTGCTTATTTTTCGGGGAAACGCTTTGGGAAAAACAAACTGGCGCCAACGATCAGTCCGGGTAAGTCAAGGGAAGGTGTATACGGGGGCCTGATTCTAGCGATTATAGTCGTCAGCCTGTTCACTTTTTGGCATAGCGGAGGTGTTCAGGATTATCTTCGTATCATTAGTATCAGTGCTGTGACCGTTATTTTTTCAGTCATAGGCGATTTGCTGGAAAGCATGTTTAAGCGTCAGGCTAAAATTAAAGACAGCAGTAATTTATTACCTGGACATGGCGGCATACTGGATAGAATTGATAGTGTTACCGCTGCAGGCCCGGTATTTTATATTGTCCTTTCATGGATGTATCAATTGAATTAAATTAAATTATTGAATTGTTTTTCAGTTTGAGTTAATGAGAATAGCATAATGATAAATGTCGCAATCTTAGGTTCTACAGGCTCGATTGGAACCAGTACCTTGGATGTTATTGCCAGACAATCCATGCGCTTTAATGCTTTTGCGTTGACGGCAAATAAAAATGTCGAACGTCTTTATGAACAATGCTTGCAGTTCTTACCTGAAATAGCCGTTATGGTGGATGAAACATCTGCTAATGAATTGCAGCAGCGTTTAACAAATAACCCTGAAACACAGCACATTAAGGTTTTTTCAGGCTGTGATGCGCTTGATGATGTAGCGGCTGCTAAGCAGGTTGATTATGTCATGGCTGCTATTGTTGGTGCTGCCGGGTTAAGTTCATCACTGGCTGCTGCTCGAAACGGCAAACGTATTTTGTTGGCTAATAAAGAATCATTGGTGATGTCTGGTAATTTATTTATGCAGGCAGTCAAAGAAAATGGTGCGACTTTATTGCCGATTGATAGTGAGCATAATGCGATTTTTCAAGCAATGCCTGAAAAACTAAATACTATCAGCGCTAATGCAGATAACTATATTGATAAAAGCACGTTACAAAATTTACAGGAAGCCGGTGTTGAAAAAATACTATTAACCGCTTCCGGAGGCCCGTTTTTAAATAAAAGTCTGGCTGAATTACAGAGTGTGACACCTGATCAGGCTTGTGCGCATCCAACCTGGGAAATGGGACGAAAGATCTCCGTTGATTCTGCGACTATGATGAATAAGGGACTTGAAGTCATTGAAGCAAGCTGGTTATTTAACGCCTCAGCCGATGATATTCAGGTGGTTATCCACCCGCAAAGTGTGATTCATTCTATGGTATCGTATAGTGACGGCTCCGTATTGGCACAATTAGGTAATCCTGATATGCGCACGCCAATTGCTCATGCAATGGCCTGGCCTGAACGTATGAACTCTGGTGTTGAACAGTTAGATATTTTTAAAGTCGCGCAACTTAATTTTGAGGAGCCTGATTTTGAACGCTTTGTGTGTCTTAAATTAGCTTATGATGCACTGCGCAGCGGTGGTACTGCACCGGCCATATTAAATGCAGCTAATGAAATTGCAGTGGATGCTTTTTTGCAGGAAAAAATTGCTTTTACTCAAATTGCACAAATTGTGCAGCAGACGATAGAACAATTGCCTGCTCTGCCGGCTGATTCACTGGATGTTATTTTAGCGGCAGATGCTGAGGCAAGAACAATTGCTGGCAGTCTATGTCAACAAGCTGCTTAACTGCAGCTATTAACTGATGAATTTTTTAAGAGAACTAATACAGGTTTTATGGATAATCTTATAGTCGTTATACCGGCGTTTATTTTTACTATTGCACTGCTTGTTGCCATTCATGAATATGGTCACTTTTGGATGGCAAGAAAACTTAATGTAAAGGTATTACGCTTTTCAATTGGTTTTGGTACGCCTCTATTCCGCTATAGAGGTGACACAGATAATACTGAGTTTGTGCTTGCCAGCATTCCTCTTGGCGGTTATGTCAAAATGCTTGATGAACGGGAAGGGGATGTTGCTGAAGACGAGTTGCATCTAGCCTTTAATCGACAATCCGTTTATAAACGTTTTGCCATTGTTTTTGCTGGTCCCTTTATCAATTTTGTGTTTGCTGTGTTTGCTTTTTGGCTTATGTTTGTTATCGGCATACAAGGCGTTAAGCCTGTTATGGGTAATCTGGACAGCGATTCAATCGCCTGGCAGTCTGGTTTACGCAGTGGTGATTTAATCGTTTCCGTCGATGGTGAGGATACTCCCACACTGAATGCTGTGTACGAACAATTACTTGAGGCTTTTATAGAACGTAAAAGTGTGAGCCTTAAATTATCTGATCAGCGCAATATTACATTTAATCTTGATCAGTTAGATAATGATGTCGAACCTTCAAGTCTGCAAAAAATCATTGGACTGAATTTAAAGCTGCCTGTTGAAGATGTTATTATCAGTGAAGTTACACCAGATTCACCTGCCTCAACTGCTGGCATCCTCTCAGGTGATCAGGTGGTCTCTATTGATGGACAGTCTATAAATCATTGGCGGGAGCTGGTTCGCTCTGTTATTGATAAGCCGGGAGTGAAAGTTGTTATTGAAATTGTAAGAAATGGTCAATACTTCCAGTTACCTGTAATCATAGGCTCTGCTAAAAAAGGCAGTCAAACAATTGGTCGTATTGGTGTGCGCCCTAAGTCTGTTACACCATTGCCTGAATCAATGTATGCCATGCATCAATATGGTGTTTTTACCTCAATTAGTAAAGGAATTGAAAAAACCTGGGATTTATCAGTGCTAACATTAAAAATGTTAGGTAGAATAGTTGTTGGCGATGCCTCAATTAAGAATATCAGTGGTCCGTTCACAATAGCTGAAGTTGCCGGGCATTCTGCACAGATGGGCATTGAAAGCTTTTTGCGTTTTCTGGCGATTGTCAGCTTAAGTCTGGGGGTGATTAATTTACTGCCTATTCCTATGCTTGATGGCGGCCATTTATTGTTTTATTTAGTTGAAATGGTTAAAGGTTCTCCCGTATCAGATGCGATACAGGAAATAGGGCTTAAAATTGGTATAACATTACTGGTTATGCTGATGAGTATTGCATTGTATAATGATTTCACAAGAATGTTGAATTAGATTAATATGTTAACTGGAACTCACTTAATGAGACGTGCCGTTTTATCTTTAGTTTTTCTTATAAGCTCTATTTTTTCCTTGCAAACGGTATTCGCAATTGACGCCTTTGTTATTGATAATATTAAAGTAGAAGGTCTGCAGCGAATTTCAGCGGGTACGGTATTTAATTATCTTCCTTTGAAAGTGGGTGACAGACTTGATGATAGAGCCGTCTCGAAGTCTATTCGTGAACTTTATAAAACAGGCTTTTTTAAAGATGTTCGTCTGGAACAGGAAGGCAGCTCACTGATTGTTTTTGTTCTTGAACGTCCTGCCATTGCTGCTATCGAATTTGACGGTAATAAAGATCTTGATTCTGAAGAACTCAGCAAAGCATTAAAGCAAATTGGTTTTGCTGAAGGGCGTGTTTATGATAAATCACTATTGCAGCGTGTTATCGAAGAGTTAAAGCGCCAATATTATGCACGGGGTAAGTATGCAGTAAGAATTGATACCAAAGTAACTCCATTAGAACGTAATCGTGTAGGCATCAAAATAGAAGTGTCGGAGGGTAGAGTAACTACTATTCATCAAATTAATATTGTGGGTAATAACGCATTTGAAACAGAAGAATTATTAGATGAATTAGAGCTGACTACACCGACTTTATTTTCTTTTTATACTAAAACCGATCAATATGCCAAGCAGAAATTAGCAGGTGATTTGGAAAAACTACGTTCTTTCTACCTTGACCGTGGTTATATTAATTTTAAAATCGAATCGACTCAGGTAGCCATTACTCCTGATAAAAAACATATCTATATTACTGTCAATCTCTCCGAAGGCGACAAATACGTCATTAAAGAAGTCAAGCTGGCAGGTGACCTCATTATTGAACCTAAAGAGATTTTTCCGGTAGTGGAAATAAAAAAGGGGCAGTTTTTCTCCAGAAAGTATATTACCCGAACCAGTGAGTCGATTGTTGATTTACTTGGTAAAGCAGGCTATGCCTTCTCAAATGTTAACCCTATTCCTCAAGTTGATGACAAAACAAAAGAAGTGAGTTTGACCTTTTTTGTTGATCCGGGCAATCGTGTTTATGTGCGTCGTGTCAATGTTGTTGGTAATAGCAATACATCCGATGAAGTTATTCGTCGTGAATTACGTCAATTTGAAAATACCTGGATTTCAACCACTGATGTGGAACGTTCAAAACAACGTCTGCAGCGGTTAGGTTTTTTTAAGGAAGTCAGTGTTGAAACGCCGGCGGTACCGGGCGCAGCAGATTTGGTTGATATTGTCTATACTGTTGAAGAGCAGTCAACGGGTAGTATTAATGCGGGTATGGGATTTTCACAATCTCAAGGCGTTATTTTTAATTTTAGTGTTGCTCAGGCTAATTTTTTAGGTACCGGCAATCGTTATGCGGTTGGAGCTAATACCAGTGATGCTAATACACTTTACAATTTTAGTGTCACCGATCCATATTTTACGGATGATGGCATTAGCAGGACCTGGCGTTTTACCTGGCGTGAAACTGATCTGGAAGAAGAAAACCTTTCTGATTATGCAACTGATAATGTCAGTTTTGGTGTTGGTTTTAGTGTGCCTATTAATGAGTTTGATCGCATTGGCTTTGGCCTTGATTTTGAAAATACTCAAATTGACTTACCTGGTTTGTACATTGACGAAAATGGAAATTATTATTCAGATACATCGTATGATATTCTTAAGTTTGTGGCAGAGGAGGGTGATGACTTTAATACCTTGAGATTTTCTGCCAACTGGTCGCATGATAGTCGAAATAAGACTATTTTTCCGACTCGTGGTGCTCTACAGCGTTTATCGGGTGATATAGTTTTGCCGGGTAGTGATCTGCTGTTCTATCATATTAATTATGTCCAACAGCGTTTTTTCCCCTTATCAAGAACGACAACGCTGATGTTGAAAGGGAATATTGGTTATGCCGGGACATTTGATGATGATGCTTTTCCTCCTTTTGAGAAGTATTATGCTGGTGGAATGAACGATGTGCGTGGTTATAAGTCCAATACATTAGGCCCCAAGGATGATAAAAATTATGTGCTTGAACGGGATGGTATAAATTTTACTCATACTGCTACTGGTGATCCATTAGGTGGTCAATTAAAAGTCATTGCCAATGCAGAAGTCATCTTACCCGTTCCTTTTGTTAAGGATTCTTCAGCATATCGTTTGAGTGGTTTTTTTGATATCGGTAATGTCTTTGAGGAAGCCGGTGATTTTGATGTGGGTGAATTACGCTATACTACAGGCATCTCGGGAGCATGGTTAAGTCCTTTTGGTCTTTTGAGAATCAGTATTGCTGCACCATTAAATGAAGAAGATGAAGATGATACTGAAACCTTTCAGTTTACTTTTGGACAAAGCTTTTAAACGCTTTTTCGGTAGATATTCGTAATATAGAACAGAATGTAGCATACTATTGTACATCGAAATAGAACATAGAAATTATATAAAACTTTAGGAAAAAAAATGATTGCATATACTCGATTATTTATTTTAGTTACATTGCTTTTTTCAGTATCATTTGCTTATGCAGAACAAAAAATTGCTTTTGTCAATCAGGCCAAACTATTACAAAAAGCACCTCAGGCGGAATCAGCACGCAGTAAATTACAAAAAGAATTTTCTAAACGGGATAAATCTTTAGTCAGTTTGCAAAAGCAGATCCTTAAAAATGAAGAGAAGTTAAAGAAAGATGCTGCTATTTTGTCCGCAGCAGAGCTTAATAAGTTAAAAAGAAAAATCACTTTATTAAGACGAGATCTTGAGCGTGATAAATTAGCTTTTAAAGAAGATGTCAGTATCCGCCAAAATGAAGAGCTGGTGAAATTACAAAAATCAGTTTTAAAGTCAATTCAAACCATTGCTCAAAATGAAAAATATGATTTAATCATTAGTGAAGGGGTTATTTATGCAAGCAAGCAGATTGATATTACGGACAAAATTCTAGCGCAACTAAAAAAACAGTACTCTGGTAAATAGTCAGCTTTAGTTGCTAAGGTAAATAAATAAGGTAACTATTTTAACAAATGTCTATCCCTACACGACAAGCCAGTCTAAAAGAACTGGCCGATGTGATTGGTGCAAAAACCCATGGTGATCCCGAAACATGTATTTCAGGTATTGCTACGCTTGAACTTGCTGAGAAAAATGATCTCAGCTTTTTTTCAAACAGAAAATATCATCACTTTTTATCAGCTACAAAAGCCTCAATAGTGATACTCCATCCAGATGATTTGGCTAATTGCCCTGGCAATGCCATTTTGTCAAAAGATCCTTATCTGGCCTATGCCAAATTAGCGACCTGGTTGACTAAACCAAAAAATGAAAAAGTTGCAATTGCATCAACTGCAGCGATTGAAGATAATGTCAGTATAGGTAAAAATACCAGTATTGCTGCCCATGTTGTTGTTGGCTCAGGCTCTCAAATTGGTGATAACGTCAAACTACTTGCGGGTTGCAGTATTGCTGGCGATGTAAAAATTGGTGATAACACCATAATCTATCCAAATGTATCAATTTATTCTAATGTATCAATAGGAAAACAATGTATTATCCATTCTGGTGCTGTCATCGGCAGTGATGGTTTTGGTATTGCAAATGAGCAGGGGCATTGGTTCAAAGTGCCGCAATTAGGTGGTGTTCTTATTGGTGATAAGGTAGAAATTGGTGCAAATACCACCATTGATCGAGGTGCTATTGAAGATACTATTATTGAAAATGGTGTTAAACTGGATAACTTGATTCAAATTGCTCATAATGTTCGAATAGGTGAAAATACTGCGATTGCAGGCTGCGTTGGTATTGCAGGAAGTTCTACAATAGGTAAATATTGTGCCATTGGCGGCGGAGCAGGTATTCTGGGACATCTGAATATTGCTGATCATGTCCATATTACCGCCACATCACTGGTTACCAAATCAATTACCGAAGCAGGTGTGTATTCATCAGGAACGCCATTGCAGGAAAATGCACTATGGCACAAAAATTTTGTTCGTTTTAAACAATTAGATAAAATGGCACGACGTTTGAGCGAATTAGAAAAAAAGCAATAGCCTTTAAACAGACTTTAATCAGTTAATTAGTCAGCCCTGAAAAACATATTATCTATTTGAAATGTAAGGAATTATCCCTATTTTTGAGTGACCAGATCGACCAGAAATGTTAT
>JAHXIM010000151.1 GCA_025655635.1 gamma proteobacterium symbiont of Lucinoma myriamae
ATTTGATCAGGAACAATAAAATTACAATTAATGTTGTACGATAATCTATCGATTCATGATGATTATCTTTTTTCAGGATCGACTAGTTATAAGCTGTTAAATTCTTTTCTTGACAAGGGGAGTGTTGCTGGTGGATTAGCGGCTTATACTAATAATCCTGTTGCTCAAGGTTTGATTCTTGTCAGCGGGGGAGAATGTTCTGCTGTTCCAGATAACTATTCGTTAATTTCAAATGCTCATGGAAAAAATGTTGTTTGCATCTTGGATGATTTTTATCGAGCCATCCAAAATAAAGATATCTTTAGCTGGGTTGGTTTGCTGGAACAGTTTGAAACAAACTATTTACATGATATTTTAAAGGATCTTGATAGTGGAAAATTATTTAAGCTGGAATTAGTGTCTCCGACAGGCAGGCGACTCATAGTCACAAAAAAAATGTTAAGACGTTGGTGGCGAAAAAAGAAAAGCTTCTCATCTTTTTATAATAATTCTTAAAGTTCTGTGGTTTTGGATGAACAGAAGTTATACTCAGGCTATAATTACAAAATAATAATAAAAATAGATAAATTAAATACAAACTCTGATGATATTCATTTAATCCATTAAAATTAAAAATAGGAATTATGCAGATGCGTGCTGTTGTTTTTTACAGGTTTTTAAGTTTTCACTTTGTTTTAATTAGTGCTTTATTGTTGTCAATTATATGTTTTTCCAACCTCTCTTTTGCTGAATCAGATGAAGGTTTTCCAGGACGCAAATTATATCCTCAGGTTAACACCATTAGTAAAAAAGCATTATTTGAGAGAATAAAAAATGATCAGGTGGTGGTGGTTGATGTTCGTTCTGAATTTGAGTATCGTACTCTGAAAATTTCTAATGCTGTACATATCCCTGTTTCCAGTAAATCATTTCCTGAAAAAATAAAAAAATTACGTGATAGCACACCTAAGTACATTGTATTCTACTGTAATGGTCGTAGTTGTTATAAATCGTATAATGCCGCGATGAAGGCGATTAAGTATAACATTAGTAATTGCCTTTCTTATGATGCAGGCGTATTTGAATGGGCACTTCAATATCCTGAACAGGCTGTTTTGCTGGATAAATCTCCTGTTGAAAAGAGTCGTATTATTTCTAAAGAAAACTTTCAATCACATCAATTACCTCCCAAAGAGTTTGAACAACAGTCTTTAGATGAAAATTCAATGATTTATGATATCAGAGATCGCGAACAGCGTCGTGGCGGCAGCGGTTTATTTATGTTCAGGGATAAGTCTGTTCAGCTTGACAAAACCAGGAAGTTGAAGAGAATTGTTTCTAATGCTACTGAAAAAGGTGCAACACTCTATTTTTATGATGAAAAAGGCAAACAGGTAAGGTGGCTGCAGTATTATCTGGAATCAGAAGGTCTTGAAAAATACTACTTTATGAAGGGCGGTGCGGCTGCGTATTATGAAATGATGCGTAATGAACAGGGTTTATAAATATAAACTCTTATTCTAAAGTAAGCATGTTAATCAGTACGTATCTATAAATATGGCAAATGCTCTCGTAGAAAAGAGCATTCGCCTAAAAATCCATTTACGATGGACATTAATCAGCAAGATGTTCTAATAGATCAGTAAGATACTGGAACTGTTTGGCAATATCAGTTTCTTTCTTTAATAGCCTTAACTTGCTATTACCGTCGAGTTTAAACAATACTGATTTAGTCTGGATCAAATTAATGATTTTCATCGGATCAATATTGGGTTTATCACTAAAAATAATTCGCCCGCCGTTTTCGCTGTAATCAATACTTAAAATATCAAGTGGTGTCGCTCTTAGCTTTAATGATGTCACTGCAAAAAGATTTTTTATTTGATCCGTCAGCAGGCCGAAACGGTCAATCATTTCTACCTGAATATCTTTTAATGCCACATCATCCTGTGCATTGGCAATACGTTTATACATCACTAAACGAGTATGGATGTCGGGTAAATAGTCATCAGGGATCAAAGCTGGTATGTGCATTTCAATTTCAGTACCATCGTGTGAAGCACTTTCCTGTTCTGGATCTTTGCCTTCTTTTAGAGATTTGACTGCCCGTTCAAGTAAATCGGTATAGAGAGTAAAACCGATTTCATGAATCTGACCGCTTTGATCTTCGCCCAATAATTCACCTGAACCACGAATTTCTAAATCGTGAGTGGCTAAAGTAAAACCAGCGCCAAGCTCTTCAATGGCTTCAAGCCGTTTTACGGCATCTGAGGTCATTAACTTTTTTTCTGGTATGGTTAAATAAGCATAAGCCTTGTGATGAGAGCGCCCGACTCGACCGCGTAATTGATACAATTGTGCCAGACCGAAACGATCAGCGCGTTCAATAATAATGGTATTCGCAGTGGGTATGTCGATCCCCGTTTCAATAATCGTGGTACAAACAAGAATATTAAATCGCTGATGATAAAAATCACTCATGGTTTGTTCGAGATCATGTTCGCGCATTTGCCCATGAGCAATATTGACTCGTGCTTCGGGTATGAGTTCAGCCAGATCCCGGGCTTTTTTTCCGATGGTCTGTACATTATTATGCAGCACAAATATCTGACCACCGCGCATAATTTCACGCTGACAGGCTTCTTTTATGGTGTCATTGTTCCATTGATCAACAAACGTTTTAATGGATAAACGACGTGCTGGGGGGGTGGCAATAATTGAAAAATCCCGAATGCCGGAAAGTGACATATTCAATGTTCTGGGGATTGGGGTGGCGGTCAGTGTCAGAATATCAACTTTGCTGCGCAATTTCTTAAAACGATCTTTTTGGCGCACACCAAAGCGATGTTCTTCATCAATAATAACCAGACCTAAGGCTTTATACTTAATGCTTTCCTGCAATAATTTATGTGTGCCGATGACAATGTCAACTGTACCATTAGCAACTCCTTTAAGAATTAATTCCTGTTCTTTTTTAGATTGAAAGCGTGATAAGCCGGCAATTTTAATTGGCCATTCAGCGAATCGAGTTTGAAAGTTTTCAGTATGCTGCTGGCTCAATAATGTGGTGGGTACTAAAATTGCAACCTGCTTGCCACCGGCAACTGCAAGAAAGGCGGCGCGCATTGCCACTTCTGTTTTGCCAAAACCAACATCACCGCAAACCAGTCGATCCATTGGTCTGGGGCCGCTCATGTCTTCAATGACATTCTCAATGGCTTTTTGTTGATCAGGTGTTTCTTCAAATGGAAATCCACTGGCAAAAGCAAGATATTCCTGTTTGTCAAAACGATAGACATGGCCTTGTTGTGCTTCTCGAAGTGCATAGATTTCCAGTAATTCAGCCGCAACATCACGAATTTTTTCACGTGCTTTTCGTTTCGCTTTTTCCCATTGACCACTGCCTAATTTATGCAGCGGTGCATTGTCGGGATTAGAACCGGTATAACGACTAATAAGGTGTAATGCAGCTACTGGTACATAGAGCTTATCGCCGCCGGCATATTCAAGAGCCAGAAATTCAGTAGTTTCATCACCTAAAGTAATTGTCTGAAGACCTAAGTAGCGTCCAACGCCATTATCTTCATGCACTACAGGTGCACCTAATTTTAACTCTGCCAGTGTATTAATAATGGCATCGTTATCCTGTGATTTGTTTTTTCTTCTGCGTCGCTGCATGACCTGCTGGCCATAGAGCTGAGATTCACTGATTAAAATAATATCCGCTAATTGTAAACCTTCTTCAAGAGGTGCCATGCAAATCCCTGGTGTTTTACTGGAATCCTGGAAATCATTCCAGCTGGTCATTTTTTTAGGGTATATTTTGTAGGGTTTGAACAGTTCCAGCAGCGTTTCACGACGACCTGCAGTTTCGGCACAAAATAAAACACGCTGTTTTTGAGCATCTGCCGCTTTTAGATACTCAAGTAATTTATCAAAAGCACTTTCAATTTGTGTCGCAGTTTGGGTTGCAATGGCTAATGGCGGTGATTTTTCACTGTTAAAATTAAACACTCCGGCTTTTTCCTGAAACTCAAAACTTTGGCAAATGATGCGCGGGTAATTTTTTAATTGTGCAAAAAGTTCATCAGTACGCAAAAAAAGCTGAGCGGGTTCTAAAATTGGGCGTGAGATATTATGGCGGTATTGTTCATAACGTTGTTCAGTATCATTAATAAAATGATCGGTTACTGTTTCGAGATCAGTAAAGTTTATAATGATGGCTTGTTCGGGCAAAAAATCAAATAACGTGGTGCTTTGCTGATAAAACAACGGTAAATAATATTCGATACCAGCGGGTGAAATACCTTGTCCCACTTCATTATAAATAGCGCTGTCAGTTAATTCCCCACCCAGTGTATTGCGATATTGCTCCCGAAAAAAATCAATGCTTTCTTTATCTAAAGGGAACTCCCTGGCAGGCATCATATTGATTGAGTCAATGTTATTAATGGAACGCTGAGTTTCTATATCAAATGTTTTAATGGTGTCAATTTCATCATCGAAAAGATCGATTCGATAGGGGAGAGCACTACCCATTGGATAGAGATCAATAATGCTGCCGCGTACGGCAAATTCCCCATGTTCATAGACATTGGCAACACAACGATAACCTCTTTGCTCCAGGTCACGCCGAAACTGAGCAATATCAAGCATCATACCCTTATCAAGCAGTAAGGTATTGTTATTAATATAATCCAGTGGCATTAGGCGATGCATTAATGTGCTTAATGGGACGATAAGGATGCCCTGTTTAAGCCGCGGTAAATGATACAAAGTAGCCAGGCGTTCAGAAATTATGTCCTGATGAGGTGAAAACTGATCATAAGCCAATGTTTCCCAGTCAGGCAAGGTGAGAATATCCAGGTTGGCTTGTTCAAGAAAAAAGGACAGCTCATATTTTAGCTTTTGTGCTGAAGGCATGTCAGAAGTAATCAGAGTAATAAATTGCTCTGATTGCCGGGCAAGATTACTGATAGCCAGAGTTAAAGCACTGCCATAGAGCTTTCCCCAATGACTTTTCATGCCGGGTTTATTGACAAATTCGGGGTTAAGGGGGGAGTAGAGGTTATCCATGTTTATATAAGTTCTTTTTTCAGATGGGCAATTATAAAGAATCTATGATGACATTAGTAGGTATTTTATATGAAAAACAACAGAATCAATGTGAAGTAATTTCAATTTTGTGGTGGCCTTAGGTATAATTGGTTTTTTACAGGTTAAAGACTTAGGTTTAGGAGATAGGTTAATAATATGAATTTTATTGAAACTCGTGGTAATGATGGTGAACACCCTTTAGAAGTCACTTTTTCATCGGCTATACTGGCTCCCATTGCTTCTTTTGGTGGTATTTACGTCCCCAAAACATTGCCTGACCTGGGCTTGGATTTTTTACAACAACATATTGATTCTAATTATAAATCATTAGCTAAAGCCGTACTGAGCGCATTTGAAATTGATATCGATGCAGATGTCATTGATGAAGCCTTGAGTCTATATGATGAATTTGATGATGCTGATCATCCTGTACCTCTGGCGAAGGTTAAGGATGATCTTTATGTCAGTGAACTTTATCATGGTCCGACCCGGGCATTTAAGGATATGGCATTACAGCCCTTTGGTGTGGTGTTGTCTTCCCTGGCACAAAAACGTAACGAAAATTATCTTATTATGGCGGCAACCAGTGGTGATACCGGCCCTGCAGCCCTTGAAACATTTAAAAACCGTGACAATGTACAAGTGGCCTGTCTTTATCCTGATGGCGGTACGTCTGATGTGCAGCGGCTGCAAATGGTGACAGAAGATGCTGAAAATTTAAAGGTTATTGGTATTCATGGTGATTTTGATGACACCCAGAATGCCTTAAAACGTTTATTAGGTTCAGCGACATTCAAAGCAAAATTAAAAGAAAAAAAAATTCACTTGTCGGCAGCTAATTCTGTTAACTTTGGCCGTATTATTTTTCAGCTGATTTATCATATTTACAGCTATCTTGAATTAGTACGCTCTAATGCCATCAGTATGGGTGATAAGGTTTATCTTGATGTTCCCAGTGGTAATTTTGGTAATGCACTTGGCGGTTATTATGCGATGAAAATGGGGCTGCCTGTTGAGAAGATTTTAATTGCTTCAAATAAAAACAACGTATTAACCCAGCTTATTAAATTTGGACAATATGATTTACGTAATATGTCTGTGATCTCAACCAGTTCACCGGCAATGGATATTTTAAAATCTTCCAATGTCGAGCGTATTTTATTTGATTTGTTTGGTGCGCAGCGGACCAAAGAGCTCATGGCAAATCTTGACAATGATAACCACTACGAATTAAGTGCTGCCGAGCTGACTCAGTTGCAAAGCATTTTTTCGGCTGACTTTTGTGAAGATGATGAAGGTAAGCAATATATCAAGGACACATTTGCTGATGGTTATCTTATGGACCCACATACAGCTACTTGTTTTAAAGCCTATGATACCTGTCGAGACAAGCCTTTAACCACTATTGCTTATTCCACAGCAGAATGGACTAAATTTTCACCCACAATAGCTAATGCGCTTACCGGTGAACAGGATGCCAATGATATTGATGCGCTAAAATCTATTGCTAAAAAGGCAGATATAAGCATTCCAGCTATTATTAATGATTTATTTGATAAAAAAATTGCTCAAGATACTATTATTGATAAACAGGATATTGAAAAGGAAATACTGTCTTTTTTATAAAGCTGTTGTATTATTGAGCCAGGCTTACTAGCCATGATAATTATCAAATTATTATGGCTAGTAACTTATATTATATCCAGGACACTCTCAGGCGGACGACCTAAAGCATATTTTTTATCAGCCGTTACTACAATCGGACGTTCAATTAATTTTGGGTATTTAAGCATGGCAGCAATAAGCTGCCCGTCAGTTAATGAATCATCAGCCAGATTATTTTCTTTATATTCTGCTTCACCTTTGCGCATCAAATCTCTTGGGCTCATATCTAATGCTTGTAAAATGTCTTTTAACTCACTTTCTGAAGGTGGTGTTTTTAAGTACTCAATGATCTCAGGTTTAACATTATTATCTTCTAATAATTGCAATGTTTGACGGGACTTAGAACAGCGGGGATTGTGATATATTTTTGTACTCATTTTTATATTCTCAAAAAGTAATGATGATAAGTTTAAATAACCAATTAAAATAGTAGGTTATATAAACTATAGCAAAAAGAGTGGGTAAAATCATTAAAAATATGAGCCGTTATGGCTCATAGAGACAAAGGGTTATTGGCATCAATATTATCCATAAACGGAATATGACGATCTTTATGAGTTATTTGATAGATAAGTCCCATCCAATTGCCAATTACTTCCACTGCGGTATCGTGCCAGGTGATATCGATGTTTTGACTTACCAGAACTTCGGGAAAATCAGGCAGATCCTGATCTTTTTGACGAGCCATAGTACAACGAAAGCGGTACTCATTTAAAATGGCCTTTTCAAAGACCGATAAATAATTGTCAGGAAAAAGCGGATAGATTTCAAGCTCTCCCTGATTAAAACGCATGACTTCACGCTTGTATTCTTTGAGCAATGAGATGGTATCGTACTCGGGGTGTCCTTGAAATAATACGTGACGAAAGCCGTCGGGGCTGGTGGCCAGATGAACAAAACCCGTATCAGACTCAACCAGTACCCTTAAATTCTGAACATTAAACTGCTGCTGTGTTACAGCATTCCAGCGTGAATGAGGTACATCAAAGCGGGTGTTAATATCGTTAGTTAGCGGATGATGTTTATCAACTACATGATGCGGGAATACTCCCCAGGTTTTACTTGTCTGAGGTGTACGTTTTTGCTGATAGCGAAACTCCATCACTGCATGAGTCGCCAGACAGGAACATAAAGTAGAAGTGACATTCTCCCATGCCCAATCGAAGACCTCAATTAACGGCTCCCAAAAGGGTTGGCTGGACAACTCGGAGCCTATGACATGGGCACCGGTTATAATGAGTGCATCCAGTCCCATTTTTTTTATATCAGCAAAAGACTCATAGTATTGTGATAAATAATCTCTGGCCTTATCAGAGCGGGGAATTTCATCCAGAGTAAAAGGATGAACATAGAACTGGGCTATGGGATTACTTTCTCCAATTAAACGAAAAAACTGTCTTTCTGTTGCTGCAAGGGCGGCGTCCGGCATCATATTCAATAAGCCAATATGAAGTTCTCGAATATCCTGATGCTGGGCTGTTACAGGTGTTAATACCTTAATACCTTCGTCACGTAAACGAGAAAAAGAAGGTAACTGATTATGAGCAACTAATGGCATACTTTATCCCTGTTCTTATTTCTATTAGTTTAGTTAAACCGTTCTGGCAATAGCTGTTTCCAGTAATTGTAAGAAATCCTGTTGATCTCGTACCTGTGCAACTTCCTCAGATGTAACGGTATAACCATGAGGCTTGGCAATGGCTTCATAACGGGGGATTCGTGAATGAAATAACCGTGGAAATACCCAGCGGGTAAACTCATCCGGGATCATTTGCGCAGCATAGTCTATATTTTTTTCCTTAAGATAAACAGCCAGTTCATCCTGTAAAAATTCAGGGCGATAATAAAGTGGCTTAGGGGCGCATTGTGCGCGTTCAATAAGCTTGTTTTCTTCTTCTTTATTGGTCACCTGAATATAGAGAATTAGAGTATGCTGCACCAATGTATCAATAACTTGTGCATTATCTAACTCACAAAGACTGCCGCCCACATCATTAACAAAATGCTGATAACCGTAAATATCCTGTGCCTTGTTAATGAAACTGGGTACATCCAGCATGGCTGCAATTTCACCCTTACGGTAGCAGGCCTGACGTTGTATAAAATCTTCCAGCTCAACACCACCTGACTCAGGACTGCCTAATTTTCCAATGTAGCTTAAAATAGGGCCAAGGTCGTGAACTTTAATATTGTTATTAATTGATATCCAGTCATTTCGCAGCAACTCTTTTAAAAAAGGCACTTGCATAGCCTGCTGTTTTATCATGTCTATAATAGGCTCATCGAGGTAACGGGTACCGATTCGATAATCACCTGAATAATGAAACCACTCAGAATCTCTCAGCAAATTAGAAAGGTAGGTTTTACCAACTCCGGACATTCCCAGAAGGGTTACTTTTTTGTTTTCCCAGTTGCGGAATTCATCAACGCTAAATTTCATTAAATACTCCTGATTAAGTGAGGAGTATTATCCTTTATTTTGGATTTAAGGGAAAGAGACTAATGCTGCTTTCATCAAAGCCATATGTGAGATGATGCTAACAGTGGAATAAAACGTGGATAAAACCAGCTACATCAGGCGAATGAATTCGCCTGATGTATGGATGCACAGTAAATAGAATAAATACTGTGCTGCGGCATTACAGAACGATACTATTCACTATATTCCTGATAGGCTTTTGAACCACCCATAATTAAAGCACCGATACCTGCACCAATTAAAGTGGACTTACGGCTATCACCAATAGCAACGCCTGCTACAGCACCACCTACAGCGCCAATTGCTGCACTTTTTGTGATTTCAACACCTTTATAATTGGTTTGGGTATTATAGGGATTTGTTGAACATCCTGACAGCAGCAGGATGACAAATAATAGTAGATGATGTGGTTACACTAACCAGGACACTCAATTTCATATAAACTAAATGAAATTGAGGATTAAAAAGTGAACAAGCAAGTAAAACGAAGC